>NZ_JAPDHR010000045.1:0-4437 GCF_030063005.1 Dehalobacter sp. | reverse complement strand
TATTCATACAACCACTCCGCTTTGGTTGAAAAAGTGTGCAAACTTTTTCAACTTTTTCAACCATATTTATTGTGATTGTACTATCTTCAAGGCTACAATTCTATGTGATGGTGTCTTTGACGCTTACGCGGTAACGTTTCTTTGGTTTGGCACCGGGTGAGGGTTAACGTGATTTCTTCATCGTATTCCGGGCAATTTGGTAGAGAAAGCCTTGATATAATCCCATAGGATTCTTTCGCCCGGATGATATAGTGCCATGATTTCTCCTGAAAATGAGCGATATTGTTGAATGACTCATATCCCCGATCCATGATTGCAATTACATTTCCGCTGATTTCAGACTGGTCTACCATGGATACTAAGGCTTTATGCTCATTCATGCCTTTCTTGGGTTGCACGGATGCATCGACATAAACCTTGCCCATCAGGTCATACATAGCGTCCAAATGCACAAGATTGTAATTTTTGCTATCTTCGCTGTTCCTGATGGAGGAGAATCCATCATTTGAATTTGACGGAAGTCTCAAATCCGAACCGTCAACAGCGAGCAGCCTGTAGTCTTGTAATGAATTCTCCGATACTGCTAATCTTGTAAATTCGTGAAACAGTAGTTTCAGTGCTTCTGGACGAATTTTGTCTCTCTGTTGGACAAATGCTGAAGCGGTTGCAGTCTCTGACGAATAACCCAGCCAATCATATAATTCTTTTGAAAGGCTATTGCCTCCCATGCCTACAAGCATAAGCAGCATAGTATGCAGTGATAATTTCCGTTCGCGTGAAAAATCTTGCCCTGGTCGTTTCACGCAAGCCGGTAAATCTGCTGTGATTGAGCGTATTGCTTGGTGCAGCGCAGTTCGTACCTGCTCTGGATATGCTTTCTTTTTCATTTTAGAAGGCCTCCTTAAAAATGTCCTCATTTTCAAGGCGAAGCCTTCGATTTTTATTTATTTGTCAAGTGTTTTTTTACAATTGATAAATTTTATATGCCCACCTGTATGTATAAGAAAAACACAACCATCTTAATCTGGATGGTTGTGTTTTTTAGGCCTTAACTTAATGACATTGACTACGAAGGGAGCATATCATTTGCCTGGTGGCTGTCTGTTTTCTTTTTGGGAGGCATTGCATTTTATGCTATTTGAATGATTCTCAGTTATCGAAAATATAAAGTCCTATCTTTTTCCTTGCCCTTTACCGTTATGTCCGTTATTTGAAGAGGTATTCGTGACTGTGTTCTGAATACTTTGAGCATTGACTGTTCCACCACTTTCATCACTTGTGCCATCCACTGTTGTTTCATCCGAAGCAGGCTGGTCATCGGCTATGGCAGTCTGATCGCCAGTAACCGTTACATCCTGATTATCTACAGCCGTTGCATCCTGTTCGTCCCCTGCTTCCAGGCTATCTTCCTGGTCGCTCACGGCTTGGCCCTTATTGGCCTTCTTATATTCTTTTATGTTTTGGGTTTGCTCTTTCAAGACTTCCTTCGTTTCTTTGTTCGTCTCTACTTTGATCTTCTGAACATCTTTCCTGAGCTCCTGCATGTCGTTTTTGTACTGTTCAGCCTGTTCGACTTTTTCCAGGGCAGCGGCAACGGCAGCCTCGTCACCTGAAGCACGGGCTTCACCCAACTCTGCTTTGGCCGCTGCAAATTGCTGCACTGCATCCCCATAGGCTTTTTTGGCAGCCACATAAGCTTTGATCGCAATGGTGTTTTGAACTTCGGCTTTAATGATATTCTGCATGATCTCAGCCTGATCTTCTGTCAGATTGCCGCTGATTTTTAAGACGACTTTATCTGCATCGCTTTGAACAAGCTCAATGCTGGCAAGCAGATTGCTGATCACCGTATTCTCTTCTGTGTCAGCTGCGACCGTGTCCTTTTCGGCAGTATCATTTACAGCTGTTTCATCTGTGAAAGTAGTGACGGTCCCATCATCCCCAGTAGCATCTGTAGCCGTCGTGTTCCTACCTTCAGCTGCTTGGGTATCTTCGATCATCTGCTGCACCTGGAAGTTCGCCTTCTTTATTGTATCCGAGTACGCTATCAGAGCCTTTTTCATCAAATCCAACTGGTTTTGTTCGGACATGATTTCCGCCTCGGCCAGCCTTTCATTGGCAAACTCAACGAGCAGTTCCGCTTTTCCTTCATTAGAGAAAGTTACAGCAACCTGGACACTTTCAATCATCTGTTCGATTGAATAGAGCCAGCTGTCCGGTGTTACGCCGGCTTCATCTTCAGCTGAGGCCCGGCCGGTCAAATCCATTGTTGTGGAATCGGTTGTTAGTGTATCTGTTGTTGTATCAGTCGTCGTTGAATCAGTTGTTGTGTCTGTCGTTGGGTCAGTCGTTATTGAATCTGTAGCGGGCTCTATGGCCGTATCAGGAGCACTCGTTGAAACATCCTCGATAACTGTGGTTCCATCCGTGGTTGTTTCAGCAAATACACAAGTTGGAGCGACCGCAATGATTAGCAGGACACAAAGAATTGAAACCAGAATCTTCTTATGGATCATTCTATCTACCCCTTTCGGTAACCCGGCTGTCATAACCTTTCGGTGTTAGACCCGTGGCTTTGCGTCTCCGTCTTTCGACAGATTTGCCATTATCGTTTTGGCTGAAGCCATTATAGTACAGATACTTTTGAAGTTCAATTGTTTTGGGTCTTTTCAGACCAATGGGAGGTAGAAAAGGGACTTTGGTCCTTATCACCGTATGTTTTGGTCGAGCAAGCCCAATCTGCCAGTGGTAAAAAAGGTCTTTCCGTTCACCTAAGTAATCGGTCTTTCTCGTAATATTGTTAGAGAACTGCAGCGCCCATTGGTCACAAAGCAGAATTTACGATAAGCCCAAGTTTAGCCCATTCATATGCTCTATACGCTACAGCAAGCGTGTTTTTTGCAGTCTCAATAGCTGTCTGCTGGCTAATAAAAGTGCACTTCGTTGATTCGAATTGTACCAGTGAAATCTTCCCTAACTTATAACTTAATTGTGCAGTCTTATATTCGCTCTCTACAGCTAAAAGTTTTCTCTGCTCTATGTCAAGTATTCTTTGCTTATCCAGCACAGTTTGATAAGCCTGGTAAAAACTATTCTTAAACTTTCTTTGAGAATCATCTGAGCTAGAGTCTATCTGAATATCATAACTTTTGGTCTTGGCTATAAGATAATCGGCATCAGGATCAATAGCAAGCATTTGAGCTGCTGTAACTTCAGGTACCTTTTTGACTGTTAATTCTGTATTATTATCCTGTGCCAAACTCACATTTAACTGCTGAATCGTTGCTTTTTGGGAAACATTAATCCTTTGAATATTCATTTCAAGCTCGGACAACGTGTTTTCCGCCTTAGCCACGTCTAATTCCGTGGCCATACCGAGGTCTTTTTGAATCTTAATAATCTTGACCTGTCGTTCGGCCAATGATTGTTTTGCCTTTGAATCTTCTAACTGAGTAATGAGAGTATTATATGATATATAAAGGTTTTCGACACCCCAAATCAGCGAATTATTCCCTTTTTGAATATTGACTATCGTATTAATACTATCCCCACTTTCATAGGAGGCTTTTTGCATTAAAAGTAAATTTTTCTGAGCATTTAGTAAATATGCGATCGCTGCCTCATCTTTAGGGTTAGTACCATCACCGGTACCAAAGGCAATGTTCTTGGCATTCCATTCGGACAAATAGTCGTTAGCCACTGTAATCCCCTTGTTCTTGCCGTCATAAGAATCACTGAAGCTTTTCATATTTCCTTTAATTACTGGGTTTCTTGCTAGCATGAGATCTTCTATCTCGTTGAACTCAAGTGTATTAATAGGAACGAGTTTATCATCGTCATCATCAGTATCTGCAAAAGCTGTATAAGGCACAATAAGTACCAAGACCAGTATCAACACGATAATATATGCTTTTTTATGCATTGGACTACCCCCGATTACTCTAAATTATTTGATAAGCTCCACAAAGAGTATACACTATGATGCGATAATCCTCAATCTAAAAGTAAGCGTCAAAGTAGGCATGTTTGCTTATACCTTTCTCCTGGCAGAATTCTTTTATGCTTTGTCCGCTGCTTTGTCGTTCCTGGATCACCTGCATCCACTGTGTTAGCCGATACTCTGCTGTGACTTTTTGTATATTCATGCAACCACTCCAATTTTGGTTGAAATAGTTTGCAAACCTTTTCAACTTTTTCAACCGTATTCATTGTGATTGTACTATCTTTAAACTTATTATTCGTAAGCGCTTAACAACAGAGTGCCTTTAAATATCAATTCAAATAAGCTATAATGGCAATCCTCAACCGGCGCGGCGAATCATTTTTTACACTCTTCCTGTACTCGAGGCGACCAAGGCATCAGTTCTTCCAAAGCCTCCGGATTATTTCGATAATCTGTATCCGGCATGTACATGAGCAGATAGCTCAGGTATGTAT
>NZ_JAPDHR010000044.1:0-40683 GCF_030063005.1 Dehalobacter sp. | reverse complement strand
ATGATCAGGACAGATATCCAGTTAATCTTAACAAACAAAATCCGGCTGCAACACTAAATTCTACTTATCGCAGCACTAAGCTCTGATTGTCTGCTAAAAGCGGAAGTTAGATTTTCATTTTAGGTTAGGAAAATCGTTTAGGAAAATGATCCAAGATCAATTACCTTTCTGTGGATAATGTAGAAAATATAACCATACAAGATATATAATTCTATATATCTTTGGTATTTCCTGCTAAATTGTTTGTTGGAATTACATAATAGTCCTATATGAAATGCGCATATAAAAAACGCCTCGTATTTTTTACGTGGCGTTAATCTTCGATATTATGCTATTTATTATTACACACCTTGGTTTTGCTCAAGATTATATTTGAAATCTGCGACACGTTGGACATAACTATCTGGATCAGCTGAGCCGCCGTCTTCCATCTGCTTTTGACAGCCTTCAAGGCCGTAGTGATTAGACAACAGCATCAGATCAAAGACGAACTCATCGGCATAGCCCCGAGCCGCCCAGTAATTCCTGTAGTATGCCAACTTTTCAATCTCTGATTTTGCGGTGTCAATGGTGATATTATCAATTCCTTCTGCCTGATAAACTGCTAAAACCAACGCATACGATAAATTGTTTTGCTCACAAAGACTCCGGATCGCGCCCTGCGGGTCTTCCGGCAGGATGCCCTGACCTGCTGGGATCTCCTGAACGGTAGCAGACTTACCTTCTGCTTGTTGAATGGAATGAGCACAAACGGATATAAGGATAACGAGAGGGATGATAACGGATAAACTACGAATAAAACCTCTTCTCATAAACATGATGCCCACACCTTCCCATATATTTATTTCCTGGATACCTCAATCCCCTTTCGCGAAATACAATAAAGTTCTTCATTCACCGTTCATATATTCTTATATATATTCTCTCCATAATATATTGTTTTTAATAGAAAAATAGTTTTGCTATCATATTTTTAAGGATATTTTTTAATTAGACGCATTTTGTCGTGGTGATCTGATAACTGGTTTATTAAAAATTTTAATTAATTATCTGGTTAAAGAATCCGCATAATGTTACAATATTTTTATCCTTCGCAGATTATTTGTAGATAAAAATTTGATAAAGGGTGTAAGAATGGACATTTTTTTAATTATTGGAATCGTTGTAGGTGCTCTTGCCGTAGTCGTAGGCATGATTGTCAAAGGAGCCAATGTAGCTGTGCTATTGAATCCAGCTGCGGCCATTATTATTCTGATCGGGACAACTGCAGCCGTGATGAACTCATTTCCAAAAAAAGAATTCTTGAACATTCCAAAAGTATTAGGTGCCCTTTTTCGAGAAAAACAACCGTATGATGCGGTGTCGTTGATTGAACTTATCACCGATATGGCGATGACAGCCCGTAAAGACGGTTTATTGTCCCTCGAACAGACGATTATGGAAATTGAAGACCGTTATTTGCAAAAAGGGCTAAGCCTGGTAGTTGACGGATTGGAGCATGACTATATTCAAGAGATCATGGAAATGGAAATTGATAATATGGAGGATCGTCACCGTGCCAATGCCTCGATATTTTCTGCGGCAGGCAGCTATGCTCCGACGTTGGGAGTATTAGGCGCAGTCGTAGGACTAATCGGAGCGCTCGGCAATTTAAATGATACGGAAAAACTTGGTCATATGATCGCCGCCGCATTCGTTGCGACATTGTTTGGTATTTTTCTCGGCTATGTTGTCTGTCACCCGATCGCTTCCCGCTTAAAAAGAAAATCAGCTGCCGAAACTAAGAATATGCGCATTATCGTTGAAGGGGTTCTGGCCCTTCAGGCCGGAGAGAACCCCAGCAGTATTAAAGTAAGATTGACTGGCATGCTCGATCCGAAAGAAAGAAAAATCCTAGAGGAAAAAGAAAAAAATAAACAAGGCAGCGGTGAATAAGGATGTCCAAGAAAAAGCAACACCATGAAGAACATGTTGATGAATCCTGGCTGCTGCCTTATTCCGACCTGCTGACGCTTCTGCTTGCGCTTTTTATCGTTATGTTTGCCATTAGTCAAGTTGATAAAGTAAAACTGCAGCAGTTGAGCGAGTCTTTCAAAGAAATCTTCGCAGGCGGGGCCAGCTTTTTAGAAAAGGAAAGCGACCAAGTGGTAGAACTTGAACCATCCAGTTCTGAGAATGATTCTGCTTCTGCTCTTGAACAGGATAAGATGGCGGATATAAAGAAACAGCTCGAAAAGGAAATCTATGAAAGCGGTTATTATAATAACGTCAAAGTAAATCTGGATAAGGAAGGTTTGCAGATCGTTATTCAAGATGTGATGCTGTTTGCGTCGGGTGACGCGGAAATCCTTGATGCGTTCTCCCCTCTCCTTCTGCAGATCGGGAAAATGTTAAATGATATGGACAATGATATAAAAGTCGTAGGCCACACGGACGACCGGCCCATCCATACTGAGAAGTTTCGTTCCAACTGGGAATTAAGCGCGATTCGCGCGATCAACGTCATGAATTTCCTGGTTGATCAGGGTGGAATGAATCCTGAAAGATTTTCAGTCCAGGGTTACGGGCAGTACTCCCCTATTTCCGATAATACGATTGAGGAAGGCCGGGCAGAAAACAGGCGCGTCGAGATCTTCCTTCTTCGTAAGTACCCTGTTGCAGAATAAGAAACTTGGTCTAAGAAAACATGATTATTGAAAAAACACGATTGCATTCAGACAATCGTGTTTTTTAATATATTCAGGAAAATTAAAATCTACTTGACAGTAGTATAATGTTGAAATATCCTGAAAATAGTCGAATCGTTACATCCAGGTGAGAGCGCAGGTGAGATTTATGATGGCCATGTCTTATATATCAATGATTGTCGCGTATACTTTTGTCTTATTTGGTCTCTACATTTTAAAATTGAATCATAAGGAAACCTTAAACAGATTGTCAGCCTCTCTGAATTTCTGTTTTGCATACTGGTCGTTCATTTATTCATTCCTTTATCTAGCCCCAAGTCCCGAGAGTGCTTTATTCTGGCATCGGATCGCGGCTATTGGTTGGGTGATGTTCTGTCCGCTGGCTACTCACTTTTTCCTGGTTCTATCGGAAAAAACAAAAAATATTCATGGTATCCACTGGTATATCCCCTTGTATGGCCTGCCGACAATTTTACTGTTAAAAACACTGTTGACAAATGAATCGCTGGTGGCGAAAGTCTTTGTTCAGAGTACAAGTGGCCTGGGCTGGACGTATGAACTCAATACGGGCTCAGTCTGGTTCTGGCTGTATTGGCTTATGCTTGTCGTTTACATCGGAGTTTCACTTTTTTTCACCTTAAGATGGGGCAAAAACAGTCAAAGACCGAGGTTCATTAAACAAGCCAAAAGTATTTCGATTCTGGCGGGCGTCATGATGCTGATCGGGATCGGCACTGATTTTATCCTCCCTTTGATCACTCCGTTTATTCCGCCTTTATTTCATTTTTTCTCGATCTTCTGGGGATTTGGCGGCATCTTTATGATCAGAAGGTATAAACTGATGGATGTGAATATAGCGGTGACTCCAGACATTATTTTGGAAACAGTGATGGATCCGATCGTTCTGCTTGATAATAAAGGAATTATCCGTAAATGCAACCAGGCCACATTTGACCTGCTGAAATATGATGCCAGTGAAATGCTCGGCCGGAGATTCTCAGATTTTTTTAAAGCCCAAAAGTATAACCTGCAAAGAACAGATTTTTTGTTCAAAAACAAGTTTTTGCGCAATATTGAGTTTGATATGGTTGATTCGACGGGTAAAGTTATCAGCATTATAGCATCATTCTCTGTGGCCGAAACCGAGCTTGACGGAATTGTCGGCGTTGTTGGCAATCTTCATGATATTACAGGATACAAAGCTATGTCCAAAGAACTGGAAAAGATGGCCAATTACGATAAACTGACCAATCTTCCGAACCGCAGGATGTTCTACAATAAATTGGAGAAGGCCATTGAGAAATACCATAAGCATGATCAGCAATTTGCGTTGGTATTTATTGATTTAGATGGGTTTAAGGTCATTAATGATACCTTTGGCCACGACATCGGTGACCAAATGCTGATGAAGGTTTCGTCGCTCCTGGCCGGGGTGGTCAGACGGCAGGATGTGATAGCGCGTCTGGGCGGCGATGAATTTGTTCTATTGTTTTCCAGATTGCAGGATATGACAGAGCTTGACGGAATTATGCAGAGAATGCAGGAAAAACTTGTCAAACCCATCATGATAAACAATAAGATTTGCAGGGTTGGAATGTCGTTTGGGATTAGTATATGTCCGGAGGATGGAATGACCCCTGACGAACTTTTGAAAACAGCTGATCTACGCATGTATCGGGAGAAAAAATATTCAAGTTAACGTTTGATGGACTTCATGCGGGAGCGGACATTCGGTTTAACGCGATAGTCTTCAGGAGACACGATTGCTTCGGGCGTTCGTGTTTTTTTATTGCCTGTTTCAGCCTCAGCTTTGTTACGGATATATTTATGGCTGATGTTGGGATTGCTGGTTCTGCGGGATTGAATCTCAAATTGTTTTAAGGAAGCAATCAGCGGTGTCAGCTTAACGTGGCCGTAGTTTCTGGTATCAAAATCAGGATAGCGCTTATTCAGCTTGATGCCGACTTCACCTAAAAATGCCCAGCCATCTTCATCGGAACTTTCAGTGACGATAATTTTGATTGCTTCAATAAGTTCATCAATGCTGGCCATTCCTTCCTGAGGTGTCCCCTGCACCCGCGTTTTAACCTGTTCGTTTGTCTCATAGGGACTTGCCGGAATGACACCTAGAACCTCAAGGTATTTGAACTTTTCACAGGCAGCGATAAACGGCTGCGGCGTTTTCTTCTCGCCCATACCCATTACATACATGCCGGCTTCCCTGAGTCTGGAGGCTAGTTTGGTAAAATCACTGTCGCTGGAGACGATGCAAAAGCCATCAACGCTTTTGGAATATAAAATGTCCATCGCATCAATGATCAAGGCAGCGTCGGTAGCATTCTTTCCTGTTGTGTAGCTGTATTGCTGTATCGGTGTGATCGAATAGTTTAGAAGCACTGTTTTCCAGGATGCGAGGTTCGGCTTTGTCCAGTCTCCGTAGATCCGTTTATAGGTTGGGGTGCCATGATTCGCAATTTCATCGAAGATGTATTTGATATATTTTTCTGAGACATTGTCTGCGTCAATTAGCACGGCAATCTTTTTATCATTTTCCATATGCATTCTCCTATTCTTTCCTTTTTATTTATTAATCTTTGTTCTGTTTATTCAGAGCCTCTTTAAGCAAATCACCAAGATTACTGCCAATATTTTGCTGGTCACTGTATTGGGCAATCAGTTTTTGGTTAACCTGGCTTGCTCTCTTGGAACTGGTAAAGCCGGTGTCCCGTTCTTTTTCCGGCTGACGGTGGCCGCAGGCCCGGTCCTGACAAACCAGCATTTTGCCGCGTTTACCGTTGACCAGCAGCATGTATTTTTTGCAGACCGGACACCTGGTTTTCGTCATATTGTCAGCATGGTATGTGGCGCTGTCCGAGGCGACACTGTGAACCAGTTCACTGGCTTTAGTCCTGATCCCTTTAATGAATTCAGTCTTGCTTCCGTTCCCTTTAGCAATGTCTGTTAAAGCTTGTTCCCACTGGGCAGTCAGCTCAGGACTCCGAAGCTCAGGAGCCACAAGGCTGATCAGCTGACGGCCTTTGGATGTAGGCACCAATTCTTTCCCGCTGCGTTCAATATAACTGGTATGCAGCAGTTTTTCAATAATTTCCGCTCTTGTAGCCGGAGTACCGAGACCGCTCCCCTTCATCGTTTCCCGGAGCTCCTCATCTTCAATGAATTTCCCCGGATTTTCCATTGCAGTGAGTAGGGTGGCTTCTGTATAGCGTGCCGGTGGTTTCGTCTTCCCTTTTTGGGGCTTCAGGTTTTTTAGCATCCGTTCCTCGCTCTGCTCCAGTTTCCCGAGCGTTTGTTCAGGCAAAGCATCCTCCCTGCTTTCTTCTGATTCCGTCTGATGGGAAGTGATAGAGCGCCAGCCCTGGTCTTTCATCACTTTTCCCGTTGCATAAAACATTTCGCCATTAATACCGGCAATAACCGTCAGTTGGTCATAGCGGTACGGCGGAGAGAGGACGGCCAGAAAACGTCGTACGATCAGGTCATACAAAGATTTTTCATCATGGGTCAGATCCCCGAGCTTCAAAGGCTGCTCAGTCGGAATAATCGCATGATGATCCGTTACTTTACTGTCGTCCACCAGTCGTTTCGTCGGCTTGTAAGGCTGTGCCAACAGCTTTTTGGCCGTTTCGGCATAAGGCCCTGCAGCCAGACCTTTGAGCCTGGACGGCAGAGTCGGTACAATATCGGCGGAGAGATAGCGCGAATCTGTACGCGGGTAGGTAACCAGTTTATGCCGTTCGTATAAATTCTGCAGCGTACTGGAAGTTTTCTGGGCGGAAAAGCTTAGTTTGCGATTCGCATCACGCTGCAGTTCAGTAAGGTCATAAGCCAGTGGGGCTGGTTCGCTTTTACTCTCGCGCTTGACCTGCATAATTCTTGCAGATTGCTTCTCCAGCTTGCCCAGCAGGGCTTCAACCTGCTGGTAATCATAAATCCGGCTGCCGTCTTTGCCACGCCAGTCAGCAAAAAAGTCGCCGAAGTCCGCTCGGATTGTCCAGTAATCAACGGGAACAAACTTTCTGATCTCATCCTCCCGCTGAACGATCATGGCAAGTGTTGGGGTCTGTACTCTTCCTGAATTCAGCTGGGCATTATACTTACAGGTTAAAGCCCTGGTCACATTCAGGCCGATCAGCCAATCCGCTTCGGCTCTGCAAACAGCGGCATCGTAAAGATCATTATATTCGGGTCCGGGCTTTAATCTCGCGAAGCCTTCCAGGATGGCGGCATCGGTCTGGGAAGAAATCCAGAGACGTTTGAAAGGTTTCTTCCAGTTGCTCAGTCTCATGATCCAGCGCGCGACCAGTTCGCCCTCTCGTCCGGCATCGGTGGCTATAATTAGTTCGTTGATATCGTTTCGTTTCATCAGTTTGCTTACCGTCTGATATTGCTGGGAAGTCTGACGGATCACCTTGAGCTTTAACTGTTCCGGAAGCATTGGCAGATCTTCCATTCGCCATTCTTTATATTTCTGGTCATAATCCTCCGGTTCTGCTAACGTGACCAGGTGTCCCAAAGCCCAAGTAACGACGTATTGTGGCCCTTCGATAAAACCCTTGTTTTTGATATTGCATTTAAGAACCCGGGCAATTTCCCGGGCCACACTCGGCTTTTCAGCCAGAACCAACGATTTCATGCATATTCCTCCGGTTTAAGATCCTATGTATCATTATAGCATAATTGTATAAGGATTTTTTTATAAAGAAACGGCCTGTCAATCATGATTAAACGCGAATTTAAGTTTTCCATTAGCGGCATCCTCCCAGACCAGACAGGCGTTGAAAGATTTCCCGCTTTTGGATTTGAATCCTTTGATCAAGGGTGTTTTACCTTTCTTCAGCAGGCTTTTCATCTGGGCCTGGCTAAGTGTCTTACCGCAAATCGGTGTTTTCCAGACCACAAATCCACAGCCGCTTTTCCAGTTGGAGCAGCCGTAACCTTTATTGCCTTCAATGACACCTTCCCCGCACCGCGGACAGGGCCCCAGTTTTTCAGGTCCGCTTTCCCGGGCTGCCGAAGAACCATTTTCTTCTTTGGCGCCCTTTGTTTTTTTAGCCGACTTGTCTGTTTGATCTGATTGATCTTCCGAAGATGTGTGAACTTTCTTGGAAGATTTCGCAGATTCGGCAGATCTGGCTGACCTGGCCGGAGCCTGGGCCAACGGCGTTTTGCCATATTTTTGTTCATAGGCCCGAAGTTCATTAATGATTCGTATCACCGCTTCTTCGACCTCAGACATGTATTTTTCCAGCGCCAGTTCGCCTTTTTCAACCTGCGCCAGGTCATATTCCAGCTGACCGGTCATTTCAGCGCTGATCAGCAGGGCGGCATGCGGAAGCCTGTTTTGAATTAATGAAATCAGCTGGGTTCCCTTTTCTGTCGGCCGCAGCGTTTTTTGCTCCTGTCTGATATAGCCACGCTGAAGCAGATTTTCAATGATCGCAGGCCGGGTAGCCACTGTCCCGAGGCCCTTCCCTTTCAGCTGCTGGCGCAGAACATCGTCTTCAATTTGTTTGCCCGCACTCTCCATCGCTTTAAGCAGGTCTCCCTGGGTAAAACGTTTCGGGGGTTTGGTACTCTTTTCGTCGATCCGGACTTCGGTCGTCTGAACAGAGTCACCCTGACTGACCGCCGGAAGTTCTGTGTTCTCTTCTTGCTGGTTCTCGCGATTCTTATTTTTTCTCCTGGTCTTTCCTGTTGTTCCGCTGCTTTCAGCCTGAGGATCCTGAGCGTCTTCGAAATCATAGACCATTTTCCAGCCTGAGCTGAGCAGAATCCTGCCTTTGGAGCGAAAATGTTCCTGGGCCGCTTCCGTAACGATTTCCGTCTGCTGATACCAGGCAGGAGGAAACCAGACAGCCAGAAAACGCCGTGCGATCAGGTCAAAAAGTTGACGTTCGGCTTCCGGCAGCTTATTCAAATGAACAGTTTCTGTCGTTGGAATGATCGCATGGTGAGCCGTAATTGTGTTGATGACCCGTTTGTTTTGAGGCACACTATAGGTCATTGCTTCATCTACATTTTCCTGATAAGGCTCCTGACGCAGGGCTTTCAAATGGGCTGGCAGCTTTGGAATCATATCCGCGGGTAAATAAGCACAATCCGTACGTGGGTAGGTAATGGCCTTTTTATCATAAAGAGACTGGGCTAGTTCCAGGACCTTTTCGGCACTAAATCCGAATCGTCTGGAAGCTGTGACAGTCAGGCTTGTCAAATCGAAAAGCAAGGGCGGAGCTTCGGAAACCTTTTTTTGTTCAGCCCGGATGATTTTCCCTGGCTGCCCCTGTGTTCTCGCAGCAATGTGTTCGGCAGTTTCCCTGTCGGTCAGGCGTCTGTTTTCCTGAGCCGGATCAAACCAGCGTCCGGTGTATTGTCCCTGCTCCGCAGAGAAGGCTGCACTGATTTCAAAATAGGTTTCAGCAACAAATTGCTCAATTTCCCACTCTCTGCGGACAATCAGCGCCAATGTCGGGGTTTGTACTCTGCCGATGGAAACCACATTCGGCTTTTTGCGGACTGTATCGAAGCTGCCAAATAAAGAGGTGAAGCCTTCGGTCAGATTCATCCCAAAGTCCCAGTCCGCAAAGGCTCTGCCGTTGCCTGCGGCTGACAGACCTTCCACGGCCTGACCCGGTCTTAACTGATTCATGCCTTCCAAGATAGCCTCTCGCGTCAGCGAAGAAATCCAGAGCCGGGAGAGCGGTTTTGTACATCCCACCAAATCCCAGACTTCCTGAAAGAGAAGCTGCCCTTCCCTGTCGGCGTCCGTTCCGCAAATAACCTGTGTGATTTCAGAAGATTTCAGCCATTTTTGTAAAACTTGAAATTGTTGGCGCGTTTGGGATTTGATTGTACGCCGAAACGAATCGACAGCTGGCAGAACGGGCAGACGTTTCAGACTCCAGCGTTTCCCGACGTGTTCCAGATCCATATAGCCTTCCGGCCTTTCCAGCTCCAGAAGATGACCGATACACCAGGTTATCACATACTGGTCATTTTCGAGCCAGCCTTGTCCTTTACCTTTTACCCCCAGGGCTGCAGCATATTCCCGGGCCTGAGCCGGTTTTTCAGCAATAATCAGTATTCTTTCCATAGGATCTTCTTTCCATATAATTTTTTTTGCATGTGAATCTTACAGACATCAAGTACCATGTTAGCTCTAAAATGCATGTAACATTGAAAAAAAGTTTAGCTTAATTTTCCATAATACTCAGTATAGCATAAAATTAACCGGTACTTTGAGATAAAGAATGTCAACTTTTCTGTTGAAAGCTGAAACTTTTTATTATTTCATGTGTATTAATAAGTGTGAATATGAAAAGGGATGGTCAGGTGCTATGTTCTTGTTAACAATCCTTGGCTATATGTTGCTGGGTCTCGTGATGATTCTGGCAGCTATGATCTTTATACCTTACCATTATCAGGCTGCTGCAGAGAATCTTGGCCATTCTCAAATGAAGGGGTCCGTTTCCTGGCTCTTTGGCGGAATCAGGATGGAGTTTGTCAAATATCCTAAACGTAAGGCTGAAACGACGTTGATGATTCTGGGTCTGACTAAAAAATTTCAGGAACGGCCAGACTCTAAGAAAGAAGATCAACAGAAGTCCGGAACAGCGTCCAAGAACAATGCCAAAAAAGATCTGCACGCTGATTCTGTGAAAGACTTAATATCTTCCAAAAAAAAACATCAAAATGAATTTGGTATTCGTCAATTCCTGCGGACCGATGTTTTGAAAAAAATCCTGGCATCCCTGAGGAAAATCGCCAGGCATATCCTGCCGGATCAGCTGATCGTAAACGTCAAAATAGGCTTTTCTGATCCAATGTATACCGGTTTCCTGTTGGTACTGCTGACTCAGGGATACCTTTGGTATGACAGATTTGATATTGCTGTCGAACTTGTATTTGGTCAGGAAATGCTGGAAGGAAGGTTTTTCATTGGCGGAAGGATCTGGCTGCCCTATCTGCTCTCTGTAATCATCGGGCTTCTGGTCACGAAACCAATTCGCAATATCATGTTAACGAACTTAAAAATCAAATTTAAAGGAGGATCCCCCTATGTCGGATAGTTTTAACATTGGCGAAAATATCACCAACATCTTTGAAAAACTGGAAAGCTTTCTGAAGACCAAGACCGTCGTCGGCGAACCTATGCAGGTCGGAGAAATCATTCTTGTTCCATTCATCGATTTTACATTTGGTCTGGGTACGAGCGGCGGAAGCGGCATTGAACAGAAAAACAACCAAGGCTTGGGTGGCGGTGCCTGTAGTGGCGGCCGTATTTCGCCAACAGCAGTTCTGGTTATCAGAGGCGATCAGGTCGAACTGCTGCCAATTGAAAAATCAGGAGGGCTCGAAAAACTAATCGATATGGTTCCCGAGATCGTGAATAAAGTCAAAGATCAAAAATGCAGTGAAGAATAAATCATATGTCTAATATTTAGTGGTGCTTCCCGGCGGACGAAAAGTTCACCAGGAAGCACCACTTCTAATTTAAATCATGCGTGTTCATTCTATTAATGGAATGTAATCATTCCGTAGACATGCATCTTTTGTTGTTAAGAAAGCAGTATTTTATCAACTAACACGATCAATTGTTCGATTTCTGGCTTCGTGATTTGGGCATAGGCGCCGAGCGACTGCCCTTTCCTTTTTAGCTCTTCACTGATCATCGAGGAGAAGATAATGACGGGCAGCTCTTTAAGTTTGTCATCCTCTTTTATTTTTTTGATCAGATGATGACCATCCATTTGGGGCATTTCAATGTCTGTAATGACCAGCTGCACTTTATCCTCGATCGAACTGCCGTCAGCAATCATTTTGTTCAGACTATCCCATGCTTCCAGACCATTATCGTTGGGAATCACATGATAACCTGCAGCGCTAAGTGTTCTGATTAGTAGTTCCCGAAGAACGCGGGAATCCTCTGCGATTAATATTGTTTTTGTCTTTCTGAGGCCGTCCATTTCTTCAGCTACCGCGGGTATCGTTGATAATCTTTTGTTCATGGTCGGATCAATCTCAGAAATAATCTTTTCGAAATCGATCAGAACGATGATTTTTTCTTCCAGCTTAACGACACCGACTGCAAAGTCCGAACCGGCAATATCCGACAAAGGTTCCATCTGGGTCCAGGATACGCGGTAGATCCTCGTGACTTCATCAACTCTGAAGCTGATCATTTCACCATTGATTTCACAAACAATGATCTGCTGGTTATCTGTGACCTGCTTAACGCCGGTTAGGCATCGCGTCAGATCAACAAGCGGAATGATCTTATTCCGTAAAGTAAATAGTCCCTCTATATATGGATGTGAACCTACCAGGTGTGTCACCTTGACATTGTTGATAATTTCCCTTACTTTGGCGACGTTAATCCCATAGAATTTCCCGTCTACGGTAAACTCGATAATTTCAAACTCATTGGTTCCGGATTCCAGCAAAATTCCTTTATCATCCTGCATCGTCTGTCTCCTCTTCCCTGGAGTATTTATATCTTGTATTTTCGCTAAAGAAGCTCCAAAATCCTTCAGAATTCGTCTTTTCTACAATTAATTATTTCGGTTTATTTCAATAAATACAGTTTTATTATGACATTTGAGCATTCAGCGATTCACTTTTCTTACTTTCCGCAGTTTACCTTTGAGCGGCGTTGTTTGCAAGGCTTCAAGGACAAGTGACCCTTTAAAGTTCAGGATTTCCACATAACTCAATTCATCCAAAATATTGATAATCCCGATGTCAGCCGCAGTCATACCCGCAATATTCGTCAGTGCGCCCACAATATCCGCCGGCCGGATCTTGGATTTCTTTCCGGCATTGATCTGGAGCTTCATGATTTCCAAATTGATCCGGGTGCCTTTCATGGCTTTATTATCCGGCAAAACGGTTATTTTCTCCTGAAAGACGGCTTCGGCATTGCGGACAGTATCCTGAGAAGGTCTTTGTTTCAGTGGGATCTCCTGTCCAACATATTTCTGTATATCCTGCAGGTAAATGTCATCTTCTTTGGTAACAAAAGAGATTGCTTTGCCGTTTTTATTCAAACGCCCTGTTCTGCCAATCCGGTGTACATAGCTTTCCTTTTCCTGCGGCAGATCAAAGTTAATGACGAGTGAAATATCTTCGATATCAATCCCCCGGGCTGCCACATCTGTTGCAATCAGGTACCGAAAATAACCCCGTTTAAAATCATCCATGACACTCAGGCGGTGCCCTTGTTCCATACCGCCATGAATTTTGGCGCAGGGATAATCGAGCAATTTCAATTCCGCATAGACCTCATCCACCTGATGTTTGGTATTGCAGAAAATCAGACAGCTATCGGGATTCTCAGTGACTGAAAGATCTTTAAGAAGCTTTATTTTATCCTGTCTGGCAATGAGGTATCTTTCCTGGGAGATTCTTTCCGCAGCGGATGTTTCTTCTTGCGTTTCTACATAGACTGGCTCGCGCAAATAATGATCACACAGTGTTCTGACATCAGAAGGCATCGTGGCCGACAGCAGGGCTGTTACGCGGTCGGCAGACAAGCTGCCAAGGATGGTTTCCGTCTGTTCCAGAAAGCCCATATTCATCAGTTCATCCGCTTCGTCAATAACCAGGTATTTGATACAAGAAGTATCCAGCGTCCCTTTCTGAAAATGATCGATCAGCCGGCCAGGCGTTCCCACCACAATATGCGTTTTTTGCTTCAGCTCTTTCTCCTGATAATAGAAAGGAGATTTGCCGTATACCGCAGCAATTTTTAGTCTTTTAAAACGGCCGATATGAAACAGATCCTCTTTGACCTGGATGGCCAGTTCTCTCGTTGGCGTGATGATCAGGGCCTGGGGTTTATTTTCTTCCCAATCCACCATCTGGCAAAGCGGAATAGCAAAAGCGGCCGTCTTGCCGCTGCCGGTCTGAGATTTAACAATCACATCTTTTTGCGCCAGAAACAATGGGATGACCTGTTTCTGGACGTTCGTAGGCTTGTCATAGTTCAGCAGCTGAAGGGCTTTTAATATTTCCGGACTTAACGGATATTGGTCAAAAGAAACCTGGTGCATGCGGTCATCTCTTTCTTTATCAGGAGTATGTATAAAAGGAATATTATAAATTTTTTAGATTTACTCGGGCTCGTCAACGTAATGGATGGCCGCTTTCGGTCGTTGTGTCATCCTGACACAAAATCCCGCGCTTCGCAATCCATGCTCCGCTTGACGCTGTCCATCCATTACGTTGACTTAGTCTGGAGTTAGTAAGTTGTTTTTTATTCTATTTAGTATTATTTCTGCAGATCAGGAATCAATTCCTTTATTCTTTCAAGTACCTTATTAACGTTAAATGCACAGCAGCAAGCTAAACAAATACGACCCCCTTGCAGAAAGGAGGCCGTAGTCCGCGCCATGGATTTAAATTACATATTTGCAGCAAGCGCATGAAAGGACAGATCATCTGATCTTTCAGCGATATGGTTCAAAACCTTGATAATGGTTGCAGGGGAAGATGTCTGTTTGACAACTTTATACTCTCTGGAGGTTTCACCATATATATTTTCAAGGACGACGAGTACATCTTTTTTGACGGCCGCAAATTGATCCGCTTCAAAAGCCTTCGCCAGCTTTTTAAGTTCATGACAAAAACGCATAAAAAAAACACCTCCTTCTCACATGCTCCAATACTTCAGGGAGTGTTACTTCAATATTTCAGAATTCAGTAAAACAATGATGTAAATGAAATCTTGATGTCCGTAAAAATACTCCGAAATGTATTATATAGAAGGAATAACGATGTGTCAACCATCTTTTACGGCAGCATACACTTGATCTTCAGCGCAAGCTGATAAAGCAATATCACATGAAAGTGAGGTTTGTCGCTGAGAAAATTGAAACGCGGGAAGAATTTCAGCGCGCTTATGAAATGGGATATGATTATTTTCAAGGTTATTTTTTCAGCAAACCTTCGATCATTAATTCTAAAGAGATTGTATCACTGAACAGCAATATATTGAAAATCATTCAGGAACTCAAAATGCCTGAACCGAACTATACGGTGATTGGCAATATTGTTCAAAGTGATCTCGGCCTGACCTATAAAATTTTTAAACTTGCCAACTCCACATATCTTGGGACAAAAAATAAAATCAATTCTATCCCACAGGCGCTCGCCCACCTTGGCTTAAAAGAACTGTACCGCTGGAGCTCAATCATCATGCTGAAAGATCTGCAAAATATCGAAAACGCGGAACTGATCAAATTGTCACTTATCCGAGGAAAACTAATGGAACTTTTAGCTTCAGAACTGGGAGATAAAACGAGCAGTTCTGAATTCTTTTTTACTGGGATGTTTTCTTCCATTGACATTCTGCTGAACAAAAGCATGGAGCAGGTGCTCCATGGCCTTTCCCTACCGGATCATGTAAAACTGGCCTTGCTCGGCCAGGATAATAAACAACGGCGCTTATTGGATTTCATCATTGACTTTGAAAAGTGAAGTCGTATCATTGGAGCGTATCATTCGAGCAAAGACAGGAATGAAAAGTTCAGACAATCAATCAGTCCACGGTTCGTCAGGCGCAGTTCCGGGATAACAGGCAGACTTAAGAGCGCCATGGTCATAAATGGCGAGGCCAAACTGCATCCAAGCTCTTTCCAGGCTTTATCAAGCTGAGTCACCATTCCGGCCACTTCCTCGACCGGTCTGTCCGACATTAAGCCGGCGATCGGCAGTGGCAGTATGGCCAGCACTTTCCCATCCCTCACAGTGGCCATACCGCCGCCAAGGTCTGCCAGTGTATTGCCGGCAAGCGCCATATCCGCGTCATTTACACCGATGATGATCAGATTATGACCGTCATGAGCCACTGTTGATGCGACTGCCCCGCTCTTCATCTGGAAACCCTTGACATACCCGAGGCCGTAATTTCCCGGGCCGCCGTGCCTTTCCAGGACCATAACCTTGGCAATATCGGCTGTAATGTCAGGACATACCTGCCCTTGCGCTGTTCCCATCTCGATCACGCGATGAAGGGTTCCGGCCTGGGCTTCTTTGATCTCGATGACGTGCGCCCTGACCGTCGTTCTTCCTTCCGGAGCTTTGATGATGAAGTCTCCGGATTTCAGTTTATGGGACAGATGAACGGAACTGCGGAACTTCTCCGGATAGCTGACGGACGAAATTTCAGCCAGCATCCGTCCTTGTTCTGCTATGATTTCCCCGTCTATCATTACTTTTTCTACGGTGACTTCCGCGAGGTCACGCAGAAAAACAATATCTGCACATCTGCCAGGTGAGATACTCCCGAGATGCCGGTCAAGCCCGAAACACTGAGCAGGATTAATGGTTGCCATTTGAATCGCCGTAACCGGATTGACACCCTGGCGAATCGCCTGGCGGATCACATGGTTGAGGTGTCCTTTGGCCAAAAGGGTATGCGGATGCACATCGTCCGTCACCAGCACGGCATACCGGGAATCTACTTTGTTTTCAGTAATGGCCCGGACGGTTTCCTTAACGTCCTGCCAGGCTGAGCCTTCCCGCAGTTTGGCATACATACCGAGACGCATCCGGGCCAGGGCATCCTCCCTGGTCGTACTTTCATGGCAGGACAGGATCCCGGCTGCTGCATAAGCCTGCAATCCTTTTTCGAGATCAGCAGAAGCGTAATGCCCGGTAACCGGCTTGCCGGCGTTCAGCGTTACCTTTAATTCGGCATGAACCTGCGCATCACCAGAGATGACTGCCGGATAATTCATCATTTCCCCGAGCCCGATGATCCTGCTGTCCTGCAAGGCTTCTTCGATTTCAGCCGGGCCGATGATCGCTCCGGCATCTTCAAAACCCGGAGCAGCAGGTACACAGGACGGCATTGTTGCAAATACTTTAAGTGGCATGGCCTGTCCTTCTTCGACCATCATCTTAACGCCTTCCAGACCGAAGACATTGGCAATCTCATGCGGGTCCATCACAATGCACGTCGTTCCCTGCGGCAGGACAGCTCTGGTGAATTCCCTCAGCGTGACCATGCTGCTCTCGACATGCAGATGTCCGTCCAGAAAACCCGGTGCCAGCGTATAGCCCGAGGCATCGATGATCTTCGTCTGTTCCCCGATAGCAGGCGCGGCATTACCGACTAGGACAATCCGGCCGTGTTTGATCGCGACGTCCTTGTTTTCTTCGATTTCACAAGTATTTACATTGATGATGCGGCCGCCCCGGATCACCGTGTCCGCTTTCAGGATACCCATGGCGGTTTGAGCCAGTTCGGCTGTTTTCTCCTGAAAATCTTTCACGAGAAAATTGAGTACACAATCATTCAACACTTTAATCCCCTCGTTTTATTTCATGGATGATTCCTTTTGCTATGATTACTTTTATCAATGGATTTTTTCATCTCATTGACTATAGACTGTTTTCTGTCTGGGCGGCAATCAGGGTGGCTGCCCCGTATTTTTCCCTTAAACGCGGTTTCTCAATCTTACCGGTTGGATTGCGCGGGACCTTGTCGAAGATAATCCGGCGCGGACGTTTATAGCGGGGCATTGGTGCACAGAAAACGCTGATATCTTCTTCTGTGCAGATACTTCCCGGTTTGAGTTCGATGATTGCTGCGGTAATCTCACCCAGGCGCGGATCAGGCAGACCAATCACTGCGACATCCTTAATCGACGTATGTGCACGCAGGAAGTCTTCGATCTGAACCGGATAAATATTTTCGCCGCCGCTGATGATCACATCTTTTTTCCTATCGACCAAATATATAAAGCCGGCCTCATCCATCCTGGCCACATCACCGGTCAGCAACCAGCCGTCTTTCAGGGCTACAGCCGTGGCTTCAGGGTCGTTGTAGTAGCATTTCATGACACCCGGACCTTTGACCCTCAGTTCCCCTACCTGACCCTGTTGGACCGGACAGCCGTTTTCGTCAGTAATTTGAACTTCCCACTGATAACCGGGTACCCCAATCGCGCCCACTTTATGGATGTTCTCTAGGCCAAGATGCACACAGCCCGGTCCGATGGACTCACTCAGGCCGTAATTCGTATCGTACAGATGATTTGGAAAATAGTTTTTCCAGCGGCGGATCAGGCTGGGAGGTACCGGCTGGGCCCCTATATGCATCAGGCGCCATTGAGAGAGCTCATAATCCTCCAGCTTAACTTTGCCGCTCTCAATCGCATCCAGGATATCCTGGGCCCATGGAACGAGAAGCCAGGCGATGGTGATTTTTTCCTCGCTGATCGTCTTCAGAATCCACTCCGGTTTGACGCCGCGCAGCAGGACAGCTTTGCTGCCTGAGAGCAGGCTGCCGAACCAGTGCATTTTGGCACCGGTGTGATAAAGCGGCGGTATGCACAGGAAATTGTCGTCACGGGTCTGTCCATGATGGTTTTGTTCCGTATAACAGGCCGACATTAAGCTCCGGTGTGTATGGAGGATGGCTTTCGGGAAGCCGGTCGTCCCGGAAGAAAAGTAGACGGCCGCATCATCATCGTCAGACAGTACAACTTGCGGCACCTCCGAGGAACTGTTCGCTGCCAGCCGGTCGTAATTCTCTGCGAAGGACGGACGGTTTTCACCCGCAAATAAAAGCGTTTTGACTTTAGGGATCTGATCGTAAATCGTTTCCACACGGCCAATAAATTCCGGTCCAAAGATCAACGCAATTGTATCGGACAATTCCAGGCAGTATTTGATTTCTTCAGCTGTGTAGCGAAAATTTAAAGGGACTGCAACGGCGCCGGATTTTAAGATACCGAAGTAAATCGGCAGCCATTCCAGGCAATTCATTAATAAAATGGCGACTTTATCGCCTTTCTTAATGCCTCTTTTCAGAAGCAGATTCGCCATACGGTTCGCTTTCTCGTCAAAAACCCGCCAGGTCATTTCCAGCCGGTATTCCCCTGCCGGATTATTTTCGATCAGTTCATACTCTCTCCAGGTGATTTTATGGCTTTCCTGAAGATCCAGATTAATCTCGGTCAGACATTTCTCCTGTCCGTACAACGCTGCGTTGCGTACCAACAATTCAGTAATGGGCATTGTTTAATCTCCTCCCGTTCTACCATGACAATATTTGTTTGTGATGAAATAAATTGACTTATATAAAACTGTAAATTTAAAATGCAAAATTAATAGCGGTTATCAAAGATGCGGGTCGATTTCTTTTCGCTCCGGGGAAGTTCCCCGATAGCTACGGCTTTCGGGACGACGGAAATCCCAATTTTTGCTTTACAATGCTGTTTGACGTCTTGTTCGAGCTGCTTTTTATCTGCATTGTTTTCGGTCTCAAAGAACAGCGTCATAATATCTTTGCCGCTTAAATGGTCAATCATGACCTGGTATTCACTGCTGGCACCTTCTACTTCGCGCAGAAGCTCGTCAATCTGACCCGGGAAAATATTCACACCCTTGACTTTGACCATATCATCGGTACGGCCGATAATGGTATCGATTCTGGGGTGAGCCAGACCGCAGGCACATTCTCCTGGCAGGAAACGGGTTAAATCATGGGTGCGGTAGCGAATCAGCGGAGCACCTTCCTTCTTTAAGGTCGTGATCACCAGTTCCCCAATTTCGCCTTCCGGTACCTGCTGGCCGGTATGCGGGTCGATAATCTCAAAGTACAGATAATCATCCCAATAATGCATGCCGCATTCGTAATCGCAGCTCATCGCAATGCCCGGTCCGTAAATCTCAGTCAAGCCATAGATATCGTATAATTGAACGCCCAGTTCACCGGCGATGCGTCGGCGCATTTTTTCGCCCCAGCGTTCCGAACCGATGACACCTTTGCGCAGGTGGATTTTGTCCTTGACTCCCCTTTTGGAGATCTCTTCAGCCAGGAGCAAGGCATAGGATGAAGTCGCGCACAAAACGGTACTTTTTAAATCAATCATCATTTGAATTTGTTTATCGGTATTGCCAGGGCCCATCGGAATAACCATGGCCCCTAAAAGCTCAGCTCCGTTCTGAAAGCCGATGCCTGCTGTCCATAAGCCGTAGCCCGGCGTAATATGGACCCGGTCCAGGTTGGTCAAACCGGCTGTTTCATAGCAGCGTTTAAACATGATGGCCCAGTCTTCGACATCCTGCCTTGTATACGGAATAATGACCGGGGTGCCGGTGGTTCCGGAAGAGGAATGAATCCGGACAATCTCACTGTCGGGAACAGCCTGCAGGCCAAGTGGATAAGCTTCTCTCAGATCATCTTTATTGGTAAACGGTAGTTTTTCAAAATCTTCCTGGCTTTGCATGCTCTGAAGTAGTTCGTACCCTGCAAATTTCTTGCTGTAAAAACCGTCGAGACTGCAGAGTTTGGTCAGATTTTTTCTAATCGCTGCAAACTGGGTTTCATTCATCCGTTTCATACACAAATATTCCCCTCTTCTATGTTTTGGGCACCGGCCCGAAGGGCCTGAATGTTCATGTCCAGCAGTTTAGCCGGCAATACGCTTTCCAGAGCAGTTTCCATGTCCGTAAGTGTAAAGCCAAGTACACCGCTGCCTGCTGCTGCACCGAGTAAGGCAGTGTTTAAGACTTTTGGTGAGCCGCAGACAGAACAGACTGCATCGCTATCCACAATATAGAACCGGCTGACACTGTTTTGCAGATAGTCCAGCATCGTCTTCCCCTCATAACCTTCAGCCGAGAGTGAAGCTGTGACCGGTTTAATCGCTTTTTGACTGACAATGACGGTCCCTTGCGGCTTTAAAAAAGGAAGCGCCCGTACAGCTTCCGCGGGTTCAAAGCCTAGCACCAGATCAGCTGTCTTCAATGCTACCAGCGGAGCGTGAATATTTTCACCGATCCTTACATGGCTGACGACGCAGCCACCCCGCTGGGCCATGCCGATCGTCTCCGCTGTACGAACTTTTAAGCCTTTTTGCATCGCGGATTGGGCAATAACTTTGGAAGCCAGGACAATTCCCTGACCGCCTACCCCAGCTAAGATAATATTCATACCGGCTCACCTCCTATCGCAGCAAAAGAACAGACTTGTGTACAGAGTGAGCAACCGTAGCATAAAGCCGAATCAATTTCAGCCTTATCTACTTTCCAGGTAATGGCCGGACAGCCCAATTCTTTGATACAGCGCTTGCAGCCGCTGCATTTTCCGGGATCAACTGTGAATTGCGGCCCTGGTTTGGCTATTGCAATGCACGGATATTCAAAGATCACCGCTGAAACGCCACGCACCGCTGCAGCATCTTGGATGGCAGCGACCGCTTGTTTTAAGTTGAGCGGATTGCATGTCGTAATCTGTTTAACACCCAAGGCTTGAAGGACAGCCGGAATACTAATTTTTTCAGCGATATTTCCCATCATGGTTTTCCCGGTGCCCGGGTGTGGCTGATGACCTGTCATCGCCGTTGTCGAATTGTCGAGAATGATCAATACGATATCGGTTTCATTGTAAACAGCATTAATCACACCGGCAATGCCTGTATGAAAAAAGGTTGAATCACCGATAAATGCAAAATTAACCGTATCCGGTTCAGCGCGGTGCAGTCCCTGGGCAATCGTAATGCCTGCACCCATGCAGAGGCAGGTGTCAACCATCTCCAGCGGACTTGCATTACCAAGTGTATAGCAGCCGATGTCACCGGAAAAGACCGCTTTCTTACCTTTCATGGCTTTTTTCACCGCGTAAAAAGAAGCGCGGTGCGGACAGCCGGCACAGAGTACCGAAGGCCGGACCGGCAGAGCCGGCTGCTCAGGCTGTATAACTTCTACAGTCTGTTGATCCTCTTCAGCTATGCATTCTTCTTTATTGTTTATATCCTCATGTTTAGCATTCAATGTGGAGAGATTTAGACGGCAGTCTTCATCCTGATTAGGCTTCTTTAAGAATTTCGTGATTGCCTTGCGCGCGATTTCAATGCTGTTTTCCCCAGCCTGAGGGGTATGGCCGCTCAGTTTGCCGAAGACTTTGACAGGCAAATGGTATTGGCCGCACAGGAAAATCAATTCTTTTTCAATCACTGGATCCAGTTCTTCGATCACCAGTACTTCATCGAGGCCGCTTAAGAATTCCAGGGCCAGTCTTACCGGAAAAGGATGCGGCGTTGAAACTTTGAAGAGTTTATAGTCAATATCCGAACTATTCTTCTGAACATCGTTTTCGCGTTGACGGCACTCCTTTAGCGCCTGGATCGCTTCACACGTATAAGCATAACTGATGCCGCCTGTGGCAATACCTTTTTTACCGCTGCCGGTTAATATATTGCAGGGATAGGAGGAAAAGTCCGCTTCCAGTATTGGACGTCTGGCTTCAATTTGCAGATGCTTTTCATAAGAAAGGCGAGGAAAAATCGTCCATTTCGGATTTTTGACAAAAGCGCCGGCCGAAGAAGCCGCCTGGGCGGGTTCGAGTACGATAGAGGCGCTGCCATGACAAACACGCGTGGTTGGACGAAATAAGACCGGGGTCTTGTATTCTTCCGAATAGGCAAACGCATCGCCAATCATCTGATAAGCTTCTTCCGGTGAAGATGGGTCAAAGACAGGCAGTTTGGCAAAAGAAGCAAAATGACGGGTATCCTGCTCTGTCTGGGAAGAAATAGGTCCGGGATCATCGGCAACAACGATGACCATTCCCCCCTCTACCCCGATATAAGCGAGGCTCATTAATGGATCGGAGGCAACATTAAGACCAACTTGTTTCATGGTGACCATCGTTCTGAGACCAGCATAGGCTGCACCAGCCGCAACTTCCAGCGCGGATTTTTCATTGACGGACCATTCAACATAAATATTCCCGGGATTCTTCCGGGCGACTGTTTCCAATATTTCAGTGGAAGGCGTGCCTGGATAGCCGGTTACAACCGCAACGCCGGCCCGGATAGCTCCCATGGCAATTGCCTCATTCCCCATTAAGAGTACTTGTTCCATGAATCGTCCTCCTAAAACAGATCAAGACCAATAGACTAATATTGACGAACAAACCAATAAGCTTGCCCTTTAAAGAAAGACAAGCTTTGAAATTGCAAATAACATATTTAAGTATAATTCTTTTTTGGCATGATCGTCAACGACATTACTGTTTTTAAGGCAATTTTTTAAGAATTTTTATCGATTTGCTTCGGTAATGATCTGATTACGCTCCATTGACAGAAGACACTTTATTTTATATAGCTGTTATCCTTCAGAAGGACGTCATGTGAACCGCCTTCCACGATGCTTGTTGCGGATACGAGCGTGAGTTTGGCATTTTTGTGCAGTTCTGGAATCGTCAAAACCCCACAGTTGCTCATGGTTGAACGGACTTTGTTCAGGCTCAGGGTTACGTTGTCTTTTAAACTGCCGGCGTATGGCACATAGGAGTCAACGCCTTCTTCAAAAGAAAGCTTGCCGTCACCGCCGAGATCGTAGCGCTGCCAATTCCTGGCACGGTTAGAGCCTTCTCCCCAGTATTCCTTCATGTAGCTGCCATTGATATTGACTTTGTTCGTCGGGCTCTCATCAAAACGTGAAAAATACCGGCCAAGCATGATAAAATCGGCCCCCATCGCCAGCGCCAGTGTAATATGGTAATCATGGACGATACCGCCATCCGAGCAGACGGGGATATAAATTCCGGTTTCCTTGAAATATTGATCGCGCGCATTGGCAACTTCAATCAACGCGGTAGCCTGTCCGCGGCCTATCCCTTTTTGTTCGCGGGTAATGCAGATCGACCCGCCGCCAATGCCGACTTTGACAAAGTCGGCCCCCGCTTCGGCCAGGAATAAGAATCCCTCGCGGTCCACGACGTTCCCGGCGCCAACCTTTACGGATTCACCGTATTTTTTGCGGATAAAATCGATCGTCCTTTTCTGCCATTCCGAAAAGCCTTCGGAAGAATCAATGCAAAGAACATCTGATCCGGCATTAACCAGCGCAGGCACTCGTTCTTCATAGTCCCTCGTATTAATCCCTGCTCCGACAATATACCTTTTGGAGGCGTCCAGAAGTTCCCTTTCGTATTCTTTATGGGAATCATAGTCTTTGCGGAAGACCAGATACTTAAGGTTTTGGTCTTTATCGATCAAAGGTAAAGCATTCAGCTTATGGTCCCAAATAATATCGTTGGCTTCACTCAGGGTGATCTGATCACTTCCGCAGATCAGATCCTCAAACTTTGTCATGAATTCTTTGACTTTCGTATCTTTGGACATTCTGCTGACGCGGTAATCTCTGGTCGTAACAAGACCCAGCAGCTTACCCGTAGCTGTACCGTCTGAGGTCACCGCCACTGTGGAATGATCCGTTTTGGCTTTCAGGGCCAAAATGTTCGCCAGCGTGCTGTCCGGGGTTATATTGGAATCGCTGGTCACAAAACCTGCCTTATAGTTTTTGACCCGCGCAATCATCTGAGCCTGGGTATCAATCGGCTGAGAACAATAAATAAACGAAATACCGCCTTCTCTGGCCAGAGCAATTGCCATTTTATCGTCCGAAACAGACTGCATGATTGCCGATACCAGAGGAATATTCGTATTAATGGAAGATTCCTCACCTTTTTTGTATTTTACAACGGGAGTCTTCAGACTTACATTTGTCGGGGTACAGTCTGCCGAAGAATACCCGGGTACTAATAAATATTCTCCAAAAGTATGGGAAGGTTCATCAAAATAAGTTGCCATATCAATCTCTCCTTTGTCATTAATAATAATCATTCAAAACATTTTTATTGCATAAAGCTTGTACTTCTTCATTTATATATCAGGCGCCAGCTAAGTCTTCTTTAAAATCAATAACGAAGATATAACCATAAATATTCTTATTCGCTAAATATTATCACATTCCCTTCAAAAATCAAGATGTCAGTAGAAATTCAGACAATTTTAAATGTTAAGCATCGCAAAAAACAAAGGTTAGCAGGATTTCCCTGCCAACAAAGATAGTGTATAGTATTCATAGTATTGATTGTTTAGAAAGGATGACGCCTGTGTACGATAATATTCTTGAGACCATTGGCCATACTCCGCTGGTCCGGATTAACAGATTAAATCCGAAGCCGCACGTTGCGCTGTATGCAAAACTGGAGGGCTTTAATCCGACTGGAAGCATCAAAGACCGCATTGCCTTAAAAATGATCGAGCAAGCCGAAGCGTGTGGCTCGCTTGTCCCCGGCAAGACCATTATTGAACCGACTTCCGGAAACACAGGGATTGGCCTCGCCATGATCGGTGCCGTCAAAGGATATAAGGTAGAAATCGTGATGAGCGAAGCCGTATCTCTGGAGCGCCGCAAAATGATTGAAGCTTTTGGTGCCAGGACAATCCTGACCGACCCATCCGAGGGAACTGACGGAGCGATCCGCAAAGCACACGAGCTCTGCAGGATGTATCCAGAGAAATATTTTATGCCAAACCAATTCTCAAACGAGTACAATAAGCTCGCCCATTATTATACGACTGCGCATGAAATATGGGAGGAGACCCACGGAAAAGTCACTCACTACGTTTCCGCACTTGGTACCTCAGGGACGCTCATGGGTGTTGGCATGGGTCTTAAGGACAAGAATCCTGCGGTTCAAATTATTGAAGCCCACCCTGAAAAGGGCCATTATATTCAGGGTCTTAAAAACATGGAAGAGGCTATTGTACCGGAAATCTATGATCCCAGCAAGATAGACCGGACAGTCATGATTGAATCTGAGGCCGCTTTTGCCATGGCCAGAGCCATCGTTCTCCAGGAAGGCATCTTTGTCGGGATGAGCAGCGGAGCCGCAATGATTGCAGCTTTGGAATGCATCAAAGATATTGAGGAAGGATTGATCGTGGTCCTGTTTGCCGATCGCGGGGAAAAATATCTGAGTACGAATCTATTTAATTTAGCTGAATAAGCAGCAGATATAGGATGTTTGAACCAACACAGCACATGCCTAAGTGTATCAATATATTGTCAAGCGATCAGTTGTGAATCTTCGATACGACAAAATTTCTAAATTTAAAAAATTGTATACGTGTACAATTTCTTGGATTAATGAAATAAAATGATCATCTTTTACGGTATTATCCCTTGCCACGTAGTATTATGGGGTAATACCGATATTATATTGTCTGGTTCTTGAACTGCGTGTCATACAGTTTTTTATAGATCCCGTCCCGTAACAATAAGTCCGCATGTTTTCCTACTTCTGCGATCCGTCCTTTTTCCACGACAAGGATCTGGTCGGCCGCCAGTACCGTGGAAAGCCTGTGGGCAATAATAAAACTTGTCTTCCCTTTCAGCAGCGGAACCATTGCTTTTTGAATGTACAGCTCCGACACCGAATCCAGGGAAGAAGTTGCTTCATCAAAGATAATGATCCGGGGGGTTTTTAAGATGACGCGGGCGATCGAGATCCGCTGCTTCTCCCCTCCTGACAGCTTGATGCCTCTGTTCCCAACCACTGTTTGGTATTTGTCCGGCAGCGTCATGATAAAATCATGGATATAAGCCGCTCTGCAGGCTTCTATCATTTCATCTACCGTGGCATCTTCCCGGGCGTATTTTAGATTTTCTTCAATTGTATCATTAAATAAATAAGGCTCCTGCATCACAATGCCAATTTGTCTGCGCAGTGACTGAAGTGTTAGGTCCCTGATATCTTCTCCGTCAATTTTGACACAGCCGTTCACAACATCGTACAGTCTTGGGATCAGATTGGTAATGGTTGTCTTCCCTGCCCCGCTCGGACCGACCAGCGCGACCATGGTTCCGGACGCAACGGAAAAGTTGATATCCCGAAGAACGGGTATTTTACGGTCATACGAAAAAGAAACGTGTTCAAAGTCAACTTGACCGACAGCCGAGACGATTGTTTTCGCTTTGTCACGGTCCACAATCTCGATCGGCTGATCAAAATAGTCAAAGATCCGCTGAAACAAAGCGAACGAACGGACAACGCTGATATGGATATTTGACAGCTGGGCTGCAGGGGTATAAAGCCTGGCCAACAGCGCTACAAAAGCCACAATTTCCCCGACGGTGATTTCACCCTGCATATAGAGGTAGCCGCCAAAAAAATAGATGAACATCGGCCCGATAAAGGTAAAAATGCTGATGGTCATCGTAAACCATTGCCCGGCTAAAGACTCTTTCATCCGCAGACGGGATTCTTCCCGATTGACTTTTTCGAATTTCGTATAATCCGCTTGTTCTTTTGTAAAAATTTTCATCAAGATCGAACCGCTGATGCTGAACGTCTCCTGTAAGATCTGGTTCACTTCATCGACCTTGGTCTGGGTCTGGGATACAATCTTCCATCTGACTTTGCCGACCTTGCGCGTCGGTATGACAAAAAGCGGAATGATCACGATGCCGACCATCGCCAGCTTCCAGTTCATCGAGATCAGTGCTGCAGCCGTGGCGACAAGCGTCAGGGTACTATTAAGCGTATTGATGATCGTGCTGTTCAGCATTTCCTGGACGCCATTGATATCGCTGTTCATCCGCGTGATGATTTCACCCGGTTTGACCGTCGAGAAAAAACGCAGGGACATATGCTGGATATGGTCAAACATCTGGTTTTTCATCTTATAGATAATATTGCGAGCAATCAGGGTTTTGAGATAATTCTGTCCAACCATCAACAAACCGCTTAAGACAACTGCCCCGATGGCCACCACCATCAGAATCGTCAGGTACTTCATATCATGCTGAGGCAGAGCCTCATCTAAAATACTCCGGGTCGCTAAAGGCGGTACGAGTCCAAGCAGCGCTGAAATGACCAGGGACAGGATGATCACAACGGTTTGTTTCCAGTACGGAATAAAGTACCGGAAGATTCTGGCCAGCATTTTGCCTGTAATATTCGGCATCTCCACTGAATCATCTATAAAACGAACCCTGCCAAGACCCATGTTACCACCCACCCTTCCGATTAATTCTCTATGGGTAGATTAGCACGACTTGGCAGGATTGAAAAGTCCTTAACAAATCTCCTAATACCAGTATTGCGTATACCCGTCCCAATTATCAAATGACATATAGAATGAGTCTCCGTAGTACATTCCACCGCTGAACGCATTCGAGCCATACCTTGTTTGAAGGTCATTCAGCATAGCCTCCAGCCACACAAGATAAGCATTGAAATGATTATCCAGCACGTCGGATTCAGCAGAATCTGTCTCAGGGGTAACCGTAAATACGATAAATGCACTTCCATCATGGGAAGTATCGGTATTACCCTGATAGGTAGTCACGGTAACGGCATATTTTATTGTTTGGCCTGCAATCACGTTTGTGCCGTAGGCATCCTGAATATAAGAAGCCATATTGGAAAAGACACTGTAAATGGCCGGGAGAATTTCCGGCAGCGTTTTATTAATATTCTCCGAGAGCATTGGTCTTAACAGGTTAATCGGAACTGCAAAGTTTAAGTTCTGGCCGCCATAATACACAGCAGCAGTGATACCAATAACTTTCCCCTGATCATCCACCAGCGCCCCGCCGCTTGAACCGGAACTGATCGGAGCAGAAATCTGAATATATGTCGTTCCGTTAATATCTCTGGATTTTGTGCTGATTAAACCGTTAGATATAGTATCCTCCAATCCAAACGGGTTGCCGATCGCATAGATATTATCCCCTGTTTCAATCAGGCTGGAATCACCGAGGGAGACAGCAGTCAATCCTGTCGCACTAATTTTAAGTATGGCCAGATCGGTTGTTTCGTTATAGCTTAAGACCTTTTGGACATCATAGGTTATTCCTGCAGCTGTTTTTACTTTCGCGCTGTACGAACCTTTAATGACATGATAGTTCGTCGCGACTTTGCCGCTGGAATCAACAATAAACCCGCTGCCGCTCCCCAAAGCATTCCCGCTGCTATCATAGGTCTCAATGTAAACGATAGAAGGGCTGACCTTGGCAAAGATCTCTTTGGCGGTTAAGGTCCCTCCCGTTTCAATCCCAAGGTAACTGTTGACCAGGGATGATGAAATTGCAGCTTCCCCACCAAGTATATTCAGCTGTGTAATACTGGAGCTTAGGGCTGATAAGTAATTATTAATGCGGCTGTCCGATGTTTTTCCGGTCAAGATGATCGGTGAGCTCAATTTGGCGGCATAGGATGAGCCTGCCAAGGCATCGGCAAAATTATTACCGGTTGCTAAAAATGTATTGTCAAAGGCATATTCGGACTCAAAAGCTTTCAAAACCGCTAGATTTGTTGCGTAGCGATCGGTGCCTTGAATGCGTGTCGGGCTTGGAAGCGCGTTGACGACTGAATCATTGATCTCAGCAGTATTACCGATCACATAGGTTTGCTGAATACTGTTGTTTGCTACATATTGTTTCAGACTTTCACTGACCGTACTCTTGTCCACCAGGATCATTGGAATTTGTTTTTTGCCGGCGTAGGATGAAACCGAAAGCGCATTCGGATAATCACCCCCGGGAGCGACGACAAGCATTCCGGATGTATTACCGATACGCTTAGCTATCTCAACCGAGGTATAATATCTGTCGCTTCCGGACAGTCGGGTAACTAAGATTCCCATCGACTTCAGCTGGGCTTCAACAGCCGTAGAAACGACAGCTGTTCCACCGACAATATAGACATTCTTTGTGCCGAGCGCAGTCAGCGTGGACTTCGTAACTGCTGTTAGACTGTCTTTTTCCGTCAGTAAGATCGGAGCATTATACTTGGCCGCCAGAGGGGTTGAGGCCAAGGCATCGGGAAAGTTACTTCCGCAGGCGATAATCGCCCACTGTGAACCTCCGGACCAACCTTCTTTGGCAATATTAGCGGCAGTGGTATATCGTGTATCCCCAGAAATCCGATGCGTAGAGATCGCGGATAATGCCAAAGCATCAGGGACAAATGCGCCCAGACATAAGATTAAAGTCAACGATACAAAAATGCATCGCTTTGCGTACATTTTCACTTTTTATCTCCTTTCACCTTACAGCTGATTATATCCTTACATAATCCTCTATATGAAAGTGATTCTACCGTTATATTATATCATACCATTATTTACCGAAAAATAACGATCATAATTCTTTTTTTAAGCAGAAAATATGCAAAGAAATTTTGCGAGCATACCTGTGAGGCTCAAAAGGTTATCGGCTTAAACCGGAAGCCCAATGGATGGGATGAATCAAGATATAAAACGGGCCGGCGCTGCTTTCTTCGAGTTTTGGGTAAGGAAATGGTTCCCAGATACCGCCTGAATCGCTCATATAAGTGAAGTGTTGGATTATGGGTCCATAGGCAGTACCGATAATACCATAATTGTGCGGATCTTCCCCGGCCATAATTGCCTGATAATTCGTAACGCCAAGCCTAATATTCTCTTCTGCCCCGTGGGAAGCAATGGTATATACTTTTCCAAATTGCTGTCGGAAATGAGCAATTTCCGACTTTAATCGTCTTTGCAACTCTTGTTTGACAGCCGGCGTTATATCCTGCGCAGATTTGAGATGATATTGCAGGGAATAATCCGCCAAAGTCTCGTAATGCAGCCCAACTTCATGTCCTAGCGCCCTTACTTCTTTGAGAACTTCAGGATCAGCGGTGCCCCAACGAAAATAATAGGTACTTTTGACTCCTCTGAGATGTTCAATCTTTGCCATAGCTAAGGCATCCTCAGCGGATACATCCACATCATGCCTTAAAACAATAGTTTTCTTGGTAATCGGAACATGGTTATAGTAATCCATAACCCTTATAGGTTTGTAGCCAAGTAAGATAATTTCATCTAGAAATCCTTCATAGTTTTTTTGGTCCACCGGCAATATGATCTGTTTAATCGAAGCAGTTTCTGGCCGAAGTGTTAAATAGCGTATTGAGCTCACATGTCCGGGGTTTTTCGCCACAACCACATATTTTCCTGCTGAAAGCCTTTTCTTAACCGGTGTTTTGCCAATGTACGTGTTATTGACATAGATTGGGATTCCCTGCGTCGTCGAATCGGTCTTGATGTCAAGATAATAGCTATCCAAGCCTGTTTGAACCGTAATTTCTTGGGCTTTCTCATCCAAAGTCACAATAGCCCCTATCTTTTCTAAATAATCACGGAAATAGAAAATAGTGTCCTGACTGAATAAGTGATTCGGAGTATGAAATTTAATGATATTAACTGGGATGAATAATTTTCCGGCCATTAGAACAACTGCCAGCAAAAGTATGCCAACGATGGCTATCTGGGACTGTCGTGTAACGTTTAATTTCATATTCGCAGCTTTCCCCTGTCGTTCTTAAAAATATGTACCTGTCCATTTCTCAGAAAAAACATATGGCTTAAGACAAAATCATTTGTGAATTATCTTACAATATGATAATACGTATTATTTTTCATTATGTAAATATAAACTTTTCGGCTTCTAAAATAGGTTGACTGTATGATGCTGTGGAAAATTAACGAGCAGAACTTTATAATAAATACAACCAATTATTTGATTTGAGGTAGTTATGAACAGAAAATCTTATGTTACCCGCATGCCTGATAAGACAGGAGCTTTCCTGCTCGCTTCCAAAATCATTGCCAAATACTGTGGCAATATTGTCCGCGTGAGCTACAATAAAGCGGTCGATCTTCACATGCTTTTTCTGGATGTTGAGGCAACAGCAGAAAACCATCAAAAGATCGCCAAAGAACTTGAAACAGTCGGCTACTTGAAAAATGAAATTTCTGAAACACGTGTCATTGAGGTCAATATCAAAATCCCGGATCAGCCTGGTGCCGTACTGCCTGTGCTGAAAATCCTGGATCTCTATAATATTAATATTTCGTATTTGAACTCGAGTGCCAACGGTACACCCTATCAGGATTTCAAAATGGGCCTGCTGATCGAAAATCCGGATATGATTAAAATGTTGCTCGATGATATCAGCGTAGTTTATCAGATTGATATCATCGAATATGACGATTTTGAAAAGAATTTGGACAATACGATTTTCTATATCCGCCTGGCGAATGAAATGCAGCATATCCTTTCCTTAAGCACAGAGCAAACCATGGAATTCATCTCCGAATCCAACCGAATCCTCCAGATGCTGCAGGAAACCGGTGAGAGCCCCAAAAAAGTCTTTGGCTATATCCGTCGTTTTGCGTATTTTATCAGCAAGTACCGCGGCAGCCATTTCAGCGCCGACATCGATCAGGTCCAGATTAGCGAACAGGTCACACTGTACAGCATTCAGCCGCCCTGTGGCAGCAACACCTATGTGCTTGCTTCAGCTGAAGAACTTGTTTTGGTTGATACCGGCTATGCAATCTATGCCGAAGAAATGTTCAAGATATTCAAGGTACTTTTCCCGGCCTGGGATACGCTGATTAAACGCGTCTTTATCACCCATGCCGATGTCGATCACTGCGGCCTGCTCTCCAAACTGGAAGGCATACGTATCGGCTTAAACCAAAAGAGTGCCGACAGTCTACGATGCCAAGCCGCCGGAATGCCCGACTACCGTGAAAACAGTGATCTGGGCTGGGGCTACAGCAAGCTCAGCCGGATCATCTCCGGCTATTCCCCGCCAAATCCCGGGCAGTTCGAGGTACTCGACGCCGACTCCCCGACCCCGGCACCCGAAGAACACCAAGAACTGATCCCTATCGCGAAATTCACCGTTGCGGATCTGAAATTTCAGGTTTTCGAAGGCAGCGGTGGCCATCTTTACGGTGAGATGATCTTTGTCTGCGAAGAATACGGTCTGGCATTTACCGGAGATAACCTCGTGAATATCAGCGGCTTCTCCGAGGAAAGAGCCGCGTTCAATTCCCTGGCACCTTACCTGATGCGGAGTGTGAACATCGACTCGCCAAAAGCAACCGAGATGCGCAGACAGATCATGAAGCTGCTGGGAGAATTAGAAGACAAAAATAAAAAGCCCTGCCTTGTCTGCTGTGGGCATGGACCCTTATCGGCACTGGAAAACGGGGAGCTTAAGGCTCTACAAAAGGCCAGGTTAAAACAGCCTCTAACTTGGTATTCACGCCAAATTTCAGGAGGATAATATTGATTCGTTCACTGAGAACACGAATCGACACGCCTAAAATGGAAGCTATCTCCTTATTGGACAACCTCTTGGTCAATAATCTCATGATTTCCTTTTCTTCAGGAGTTAATATATTTTTAAGAATTTCCACAGGCTTGACTGGAAAGTGCATTTCATCAATATCTATCTGAATTTTTGGAAAGGCTAAAGGACTTTGAAAAAAGTACGTTCTGCCATCCATGACCTTTAGAATGGCCTGGACCACTTCCCGGATATGCAAATCCTTTATGATTACCCCCTGGGCCCCTTTACTCTTTGCTGCAATGACATACCCTTCCTGATTAAATTCAGTCATCAAAATGATTTTTACTGTGGGCGCAATTCGTTGGATTTGTTCGATCAAAGAGATTCCGTTGCTATCATTCAGATGGATATCCAGCAATACGACATCAGGCGGAGATTGACGGACAAAATCAAGGCATTCTTCCCCATTTTTTACAATCCCAACTGTTTCAATTTGCGGCTCCATGGAAAAAAGGAATTTGGTATTCTCCGCAAAAGGCCCGTGACTGTCAACAATTAAAACTTTAACGTTCATTTAACCCACCTAACTATCTCAATTTTTGAAATATATCAACGAATTACTCCGTCAATCGCAGTATTTCTTGAAACGCAATATTTTACATGAATTTCGCCAGTGCTATCCAAAACTCACCCTATCATAACTCGCTGGGTCTATGCCCTTACATTCCTTCGTTCTGTTTATGGATAAAAGCGGAGATAGCGTTTAAGCTTTAATGCTGGGTCATGCCCTAATGGAGGTGATCTCCTTATCTCCGCTTTATCGGCGTGATTTCATGTTTCTTGCTTTGCTGTAACATAGCCACTTGCCTTGTCGGATGTCATGGGCGGCGCAGCCGTTTATATACCCTTGACATCTAGCACGTAACCAAAACCCTTGTAATGGGCTGTTTAAGCCGTATTTAGGCTTAAGCAGCTTGACTGCCAATTTGGTTCTTTCTGTATTCCCCAAGCACTAATTCTGCCTTGTATTCGGTTTGCTTTTTTACCAGATTGTATATTACTGTTATTACTTTTTTGGAAATAACAACAAGTGCTTGCTTCTTCTTAAGCGGATTGGTTTCACGCGTTTTCAGGTATTGGTAAAGTTCTTTCATTTCTTTGTTTACCGCAACCATTGTCATGTCCATCAGGTATAAAATACTCCTTAAGTTTTTTCTTCCGCGCTTGGAGATTGCTGTTCCGCTTCTACTCTTGCCAGAGCTGTCTTCAACAAGGTTGTATCCGGCCATTTTGCTTATCTGACGCGGATGGTTAAATCTCATCGGATCGCCTATCTCGCCTAAAAAACTTGCTGCGGTGACCACGCCTATGCCGGGGATGCTGAGAATTATTTCGCCGATTCCTGTCGCAGCCAGGGCCAGTTCCATTGTGTTTTCCACTTGTTCGAGCTGCTTTGTTAATAATTCCAATTCCTCAATCATCAACTCTAATTTCAACTTTGACGACGCTGTTCCATAACTCACGCCTATGGAGTTTTGGGCTGCTTCTACAAGTTGCTGAGCCTTCTTCCTGCCTACTGTCTTTTTGACGACTTTCTTTATCTCGACAAGTACTCCCTCAACTCCCAATTCAAGTATCAGCGAAGGGAATGGACAGGTCTTTAATATCTGCATGGACGCTTTCCCATTTAATGGACTTTTGAATACGAGTTTCATTTCAGGAAAGTATTCATCCATGACTGCTGTTATGGTATTTTTTAAAGCGTTATGCCGCTTCATCAGGCTGATCCTGGCGTTTGCCAACACTCTTAGTTCCGCGAATATATCCTGAGGCATATATACTTCGTAATACCTGCCGTCACGCACAAGTTTCGCTATAGTTAGAGCGTCTTTCTTATCACTCTTGGTCTGGCTGTTGTCATCCAGCTCTTTGGCCTTTTTGGTGTGATAGGGATTAACCATGACTACTTTTACTTCATGCATCAACAGATAGTTAGCCAGCGGCTTCCAGTAGTGCCCTGTGGGTTCCATTCCTACGATTACGTCGTCAAGTCTTTTGTTCTTGCAAATCACTTCAATGCTTGCTAAGATAGTTTCGAAGCCGGTTTTATCGTTCTGGAATTTCAGGGCTTTACCCAATTCTATGCCCCGATAATCTACGAACCGGGCCCACTGCGTTTCTTTGGCAATGTCGACTCCTACTATCAGTGTTTTAGGTGTTATTGCTTCTAGTTTTTGATTGTTACGGTTCTTCATCTGTTTACATCCCCCTGATTCTCTGTGATTTTTGTGCGTTTGTCAGGCACACATAAAATCATAGCAGGGGGTTGTTTATTTCTCAAAGATCATTTTCATTCATTACAGGAATGCTTCAATTGTATCTTAATATACCGGAATCGTAGCTTTAAGCGTTGTACCTCTCTGAAAGCCGGAACTGATCAGCATTTGTCCCCCTAGGCTCTCAATACGTTCTTTCATGATTGCTAAACCGAAATGTGCCCCGCCTAACGATCCTTTTTCAAGTTGATCAGGATCGAAACCTTGTCCATTATCCTTCACCGTTAATTCTAATTTATCTCCACTTAGTTCAACACGGACTGTCTGCTTCTTTGAACCGGAATAACGCAGTGAATTGATTATTGCTTTTTGTATAAAGCGGTAAGCGGCTATTTCGACGTCTTCTGAAAAATGATCATTTAACTCAATACCTTCTGTTTCCAGTATGATGAAATTTGGTTCCTTCAGCATAATATCCTGAAACAGCGATTGTATGGCAGGAATTAAACCCAAATCCGATAAAACTGGCGGACGCAAATTGTGAACCGTTTGATTCAGATCATAGTTCAGATCATTGATTTGATTTCTGATCCAGGAAACCACCTGTTGGGTCGTATCATCACCGAGATTTTCTTTTTCCAATATTTTCAGCAGGCGGCTGATATCCAGAACACTCTGTACCGGGCCATCCAATATTTCTTTGGACAAACTTCCTTTGCCTCGTTCAATCATTCGGATTAAGGAATTGGTAATACACTGAAGTTCCCGGTTTCTTTTTTGCGAGCTCCAGGATGTTAGCGTCAAGGCATTAATATCCTTGGTCAAGTTGTCGATAATCAGCAGCATCAGCACTTCGTAGGCCAGCTGACCGGCAAGCAAAGTAAGAAAAGGTAATTCAGACTTTTCAAATTTAATATGGGAATAGCGGTGCCCAAAGAAAATGCCGCAAGTGGAATTTTGGGAAACAAACGGCACAAAAATCTCAGCGGGACAATCATCCGAAAGAAATCTTGCTTCCAAATCTTGTTTTTGGTTTCGACTAAAATACGCTTCTAATTCGGACTGTTCTTGACGGTTTTTTCTAAACCGGCCGACCGCTTTTCTCAAACAGCCGGTCTGTTCATTTTCAACAATGATGAACACCCCGTCAATTCCTAACGTTTTGACAGCTTCTTCAAAAACATGGTCTTCAGAGATAAGGGAGGTCATGCTTTTGTTTAACTCCGCAACCCTTTGTTTCAAGCCGATATTTGTTTGGAAAAAGCTAAGCCTTTCCAATAATTTGCTGATAATTAGCCGAATAAAATAAAGACAAACAAAAAACAGCAGGGATAGGAAAAACGCAGATAAATAAAATTCGATATTAATAGTATTGATAATTTTACAAAAGTAAAGAACGTACAAGGCAATTAAACTAATAAAAATTATTGTAAGGAAATTGGTAATTATTATTTTATACAACCTTCGGCTGTCCGGCAAATACTTGTTAACAATCGCATAATATAAAGAGACTGGCACGGCAGAAACAAAGATGGTACTAATCTCAGTGTAACCCAGCTTGTGCATATTAAAAATTGTTGGAAGGGCTATTAATACTACGCTCGGTGAAAAACCAATCACCATTCCGGTTAGGACAATCCCTGCTTCATTTTTTTCCGGCCGGTCTTTGTGTAGCCTCATGACTTGGACTAGGTTCCATACCGAAATAAGAATTCCGATAAGCATATTGGACAATGCCAGTTTTCTGATAAAACTCGCAAGATGGACTAACCCCAAAGACTGTAGGACAGTCAGGATAAGAATAATCGCAGATAGAATAACAGCGATTTTACAGCTGTATGTATTGATCCAATTTTTATTGAGAACAGGAAAAATGGAAAAAAAAGCAATCAACAATACAGGTGCTGCCGAAAACGCTATATACTCCAATTCTTTAGCGAAAAACAGACAACGGCCGGAAGCGTAGGTAAGAAGAATCACCAAGCCAAACAACCATAGCAGCCAGAATAAAGTACGGGCCTGTCGCAGAAAAGGGCGTTTAATCCAGGTCAAAAAACCTAAAAGCCAAAAAATGAACCCTAAAAGAAACGTAGGGCTTTCGCTCATAACTGTGAGTAAATCAAAGTGTTTGGGTATTATAATCTCCAGAGCTGAAAGTTCACCCTGCTTACAAAATTCAATCGAGGAAGTGCCTTCCATTAGATTCCATTTTTGAACTATATCGTATTCCCCTGGGTCCCCCCCGTTAATTTTCAGGATCTGGTCCCCCAGCTCAATACCGGAGCGATAGCCTTCTCCGTGGGTATCGCAAAATGTTATCAGCCATTGACCATTGACGTTCTCTAAATTTAGCCCAATGTAAGGTTGCTGTAGGCAAGCAGAAAAATAAACCAGCCCCAACACAATAAAGACGATACTCGCAATATAATAAATTTGCCGGTTAATGAATCTACCCCACAAGATTGATCATCTTCTCCTTCTGTTTTTCCGGAACAGGAATGGTCTCTAGAATTTCCCGAGCTTTTTGACGGTAAATTTCAAACATTACGGAGCAGTACTGGGCAACCCCTTCTTCGGTAGCTATCTGCTTTAACAGATGTTTTTCTTTATCTCTAAACGCTTGTGATTCTCCGGTGTAACATTGTGTTAAACGCTTAAACTGTCCGGCTGTTTCACCCTTGAGTGTATGACATAAATACACATACGGCAGGGTTTTCTTATTGCTAACAAAATCTTTCTTTTTTTCAAAATCCAGAAAATCATTGAGATCGTTACGGATTTGGTTCATAATCCCGAAGTTGAGACCAAACTTGGCCATGGACTCTGCAAGCGTTTCCGTGGCATTTCCAAGGATGGCCCCAATTTTACAAGCACAAGCAGTTATACTGCCGGACTTTTGCCTTACCATATCAAAGTATTGTTCCAGCGATACCCGCTGGCTGTCAGTATAGAGAAACTCCAGGAACTGCCCGTTACTGGCCGTGGTTCCCATACGCTGCAGCGCTGTGCAGACTTCCCTGTAAATCCTATCATCCGGTATTGCGGCTATAGCCTCAAAACTCAGCATTAAAAGACAATTGGCCAAGTTAATGGCATTGGCCTCAGGGATCTGACGCCAGGGCAAATCATCATGATCCTTGTCCTGTATATCATCAAAAATATCCGCTGCCAGGGCAAATAACTCCATACTTATGGCCCCTGGCAGCGCAGTCTCCGTATCCCCGCCTATACACTCACAGCACATACTGGTCAAATGAGCCCACCTAAACAACTCACCCGTTGGGCTGTCGGCATTTAGCGAAGCTTGGATTATTCGGCCCATTTCCAAACACAGTCCGGATGACCTTAAGATTCTTACAATTTCGGCATCAATAACTTGATCGGGCTGAAGGATCATGGCTTATTACCACGTCTCAAGGATACCAACTTCAATTGCCACAGTACCCCCGGATACTTCGCATCGGGAAAAAACATTTTGTATGACAGAGAGCTCACTGGTTTTTACAGCATTTTTACCATACTTGTCATCCTTGGTCATTAAATTCTTGGGATTTTTGACACATTCATGAACCAAATTAGCAATACCTTCATAGTTCATCTTAAAAAACCCCTTTCATAATAAAAAAATTTACCGTTTGTCTTACTGAAAGTAGTCTTTAGTCAAAGTTCTCATTCATTTCTGGTACATTTCCCTCAGCTTGATCAATTATAAGGAGAATTCTTCAAATAGCGCCAGATTCCTTCAGCGAATAATAGAATGTTTTGTCGAATTTTACATTTTATCCCATACAGTTCAAAAAATAAAAGCCCTGCCCCGACTGCGGTGGGCATGGGCCTCCTAAAACTCATCATAGGAATTGCAAAAAAATACTTGTAAAAATGTATATATTGGGAATACTAATCTCAAACATTTATAAAGAGGTAGTACGAAAGATGAAATACGATAAACCAACTTTAGCTATGTTTATGGGAGCTTTATCCACGATTCCCTATGAAATCGTGACAAGAATCCTCATGACTTTTGGGTTTGCCAAGTATAGTGTATATCAGCTTACTAGCTTTATGATAACATTGGACAGGCCTAATGCTATCCTGGGAGCGATATATTCCATCATATTAGGTTGTGTATTATCTCTTGTTTTTTACTACGCACTTAAATTCTTAAATCATGACTATTTTATAGTCAAAAGTATTGGCATTAGTTTATTAAACTGGTTAACATTAGAAGTCATTTTCATGTGGCTTATTGAAGGGCGTAACTTTATTCCGCCTAGACCGATCAATGATTATTATTCAGAAATGATCGGTTCAATTGTGTTTGGGATTACGCTAGGACTACTGTTTCGCTATTATTTATTTAAAGGTTATAAGAAAAGCACATCATAGGAACATTTTGCAATCACATTTGCAAAAAATCTTCAATACATAGCATCACCTGTTCAGCCGTCGGACTTAGAAGGATCAAATGACCGCCTTTTGGGAAATACCTAATCTTTTTCTTGTCCGACGACACATGTTTATTGATATAATCCACACTCTTTCTTCTTACAGTATCATCATCTTCAGCCTGAATAATTAGGATTGGACAATTTATTTCCTTTAATTTTGGCTTTGTTTGGTGTAGTAATAACAAAAATTGGATCATAGACAAAAACGGTGAGATCTTTTTTGCTTGTAAATATCTCTTGATATGGTTAGGCTTCTTGTTCTTCATATCATCCGCAATATTACGAAACACTTGGTATATATTCCAATAAAAGATGGGGGTATTGATTGTCACAATACCCTTAATATCATGTTTACAAGCAAGATTAAATGCAATCAGCCCTCCCATGGAGAACCCTATCAGCAGAATTTCTTCCCCAATTTCTTTCAATCTTAAAAGTTCACGTTCAGCAGAATCTATCCAGTCCATGTAAGTTGATTTTTTCATTTCATGTCTGGTTGTTGAATGGCCTTTTAATATAGGACAAACAACATCATAACCAAGAGCAGTCAAATATTCGGCCAAAGGCTTCACTTCGTGTACCCCGCCACCAAACCCATGAATGATTAGGCATTTCGTTTTCTTATTATCCATAGAGCTCACCTATCATTGCCCCTATTTTTACCTGTCACATTTATGATATATATCGATATCTTTATTATGTTCCAAAATTATAAGAAAATCATCACAGTAATCTTGAAGCGATACAGAGTAACCATTATTTTTTATATTTCTCTTTTTTAGCGATCGTTCCTCTTCAATCTTATATAAACTTGCAGAAAAATACCCGCCGGTTCAAAACCCGCGGGCATCTTTGGAATTCCGGGAACTACTCTACTCTTACGGCGGTTCCGGAAGTGCTGACCATCAGCATGCTGCCGTTGGCTCTTAATCCAGGTCGATGCCGACTACGGCATTAGCTCCCATCTGGAACGCCCGGTCTTCCATTTCTCGCAAGGCGATATTGCGGGCTTCCTGCAGTTTCTCTTCATAGGTGCCGGAACGACCGCCGATCACATCGGTGATACTCGCAAAAATATCGCGGACAATATTGGCTCCCATAATGGCTTCTCCGGTAATCACCCCGTAATATTCGGTGATCCTGCGTCCTTCTACGGACGGTGTCGTTGTTAAAATCATGTTGGTTTCCTCCATTAAGTTAATAACTCAACTTTCCCACCCTGTCGGGTAGGTTGAAACCTTGAAAGTCTTTGAAAGTATGGTTAAATACAACAAGGAAACCACCAAATCTGGTATAATGAGAATAACCACAAACCCAATAATACCAGT
>NZ_JAPDHR010000043.1:0-41983 GCF_030063005.1 Dehalobacter sp. | reverse complement strand
ACCACCCGTTCCCATCCCGAACACGGAAGTTAAGACCTCCTGGGGCGACGATACTGCAAGGGAAAATAGCACGTTGCCAGGTAATTAAGAACAGAGCATCTATTTTGGTGCTCTGTTTCTTATTTGCAAAGGGTGTTCAATTAGGAAGTTTGAGTATCCTTCTGGGGCACGATACTGCAAGAAGATAAGACGTTGCGACGGTAAACTAGAGACTACATCGTAGGATGTAGTCTCTTCATAATTAATTCAAAACATTACTTCAAAAAAAGTAATATTTACATTATAATGTAATTGATAGAAAATATAACTATCGCCTGCTCATTGAGATTGTTGCGAAATAACAATAAACGCAGCAAGATTTTCTAGTTTTGGCGACAAAGATTTTTGCTTAAGAGGAGCGCAGATTAATGAAAAAATCAAAGAACCATCAATTTAGCATTAGAAAGAAGATTTCCTTATTTGTTATTATTCTGGCAATTGTTACTTATTCTACAAGTGCATTTTTTATCTATTTTGTTCAACCCAATTTTGTTCCGAATATTAATGAGGTTATATTTACGATTGCGACTTTAGTACTAGGGGTTTTCTGGTCGGGTTTACTTTCCTTCTTTATGGCAAGTTTTATCATTAAACCTTTGCAGAAGTTAGAAAAAGCTGCAAATCAGGCATCTGAAGGGGATATCGGTTGTGATGTTGAAGTATCAAACACTGATGATGAGATTCGTTCATTAGGAATAGCTTTTAACAATATGCTTTATAATCTTAGGGAAATTGTCCAGAGTATTGAAACAAATTGTGCGAAGACCAATGAGAATATGTTTGAAATTTTAAAAGCGTCATCGGCTGCTTCTCACCAAGCCGACTCTATTGTACATACCATCACAGAAATATCTGCAGGTGCAGAAACTTCCTCGATTGCGATTCAATCAACTGCAGAATCAGTTGAAAAGGTCACTCTTATTGCCAAAGAAGTACAAAATTATGCCAAGTCTTCTGAAAAAGTCTCGGCAGAAATGTTAATGGAACTAACAGAAAGTAAAGAAGTAATTCGTTCTTTAGTTGAGGGAATTAATAATCTAGCCAAAGGAAACCAGCAATCACTTGAAATTGTTAAAAGTCTCGAAGATAATGCTAAGAAAGTTGGTCAGATCATCCAGTTAGTAGGAGACATTGGGGAACAAACAAATTTACTTGCATTGAATGCTTCCATTGAAGCTGCTCGAGCAGGACAACATGGCAGAGGATTTGCGGTCGTTGCCGAAGAGGTACGAAAATTAGCCGATGAAAGCGCAAATGCCGTTCAAGGAATTTCAAGTCTTATTGAGAATATCCAGGCTGAAGTGTTAAATGTTGTGAATCAAATTACAATACAAGTTCAAAATGCAGATATGGAAGCGCATAAAGGATCCAGGACGAATGAAGTAATAGAAAAAATGACAAAAACAATTCTTGAAGTGGCACGTAGCGTTGAACAAATATCAAAACTTGTCGATCATCAAATGGAGGGCATTGACAAAAGCGCACATCAGTCTCGCGAAGTAGCCCAGATTGCAGAAAAAACTTCAGAAAGTGCAATGGAACTTGCTATTGCTACAAAGCAACAAGCGGAAATCGTCGATCAGGTTGAAACCCTTGTAGATAATTTAAGAATACAGTCAGAAATTTTGACAACTGCAATTACCCGCTTTCGCAAATAATTGGTAGGTTCTACTAAATTTATAGAGAAATACTCTGTTCCAACTAATCATAGGCGTACATGTACGCCTATGATTATATTATCGTGAGCTTGTTGTTTGAAGAAAACGAGAAGTCCTATTGTATAAGTACGACTTTACCGGAATCAATAAAGTAAAGTTCGGAAATACCATCGATATAACTGATATCCGCTTTGGCTTTGACACTGTCGGTTTCCGCAGGCTGAGTACCTTGCTGTCCTTTATACGAAGGATCGTAGAAAAAGATTTTAAACTTGCGAAGATTGCTGTTTGAAAGCTGATCCCGCTGTTCTCTAATAATACCGGTCAGAACATTTTCATCAATAGAAGGTGGCTGGATATATAAGACCTGAGAGTTCGTTTCAGACTGCGTATACAGGATAGTGTAAGTAAGCTTTGCAGAAGAGTTTACTGTAAAGTCCCCGTCAATCGTAAAATCTGCACGATTTGCATTGGCCATGGCCAATGATGTCAAGCTGGTACTGGATCTCGGTAATAAGCTTTTTATTAAAAGGGTATCTGTACCTTGAATTTTGTTGCCGCTGTCCCGGTACGTAACATACACTTTTCCGGAGAATATATACTCTGAAGAGTTGGAAACAGATATGTTCACTTTTCTTTGATTTTTAGAATTTAAGTACTGAAAGTCTGCAGATGCTGAGATATCTTTGAGATTAGCTGATAATATCAGCTGCTGGCTGTTTTCATTATTGGGCGTTGATGGCTGAGTTTTTGAAGATAAGCTGGAACTACTGGCCACTGCTGAAGAATCAGTCTGTTGAGCAGTTGTTGTCGGCGCGTTTTTAGAACAACCAGATAATAAAAGTAGGAAAAGGCAGGCTAAAATTATCGTATTTTTCATTGAGAGCTCCTTTAGTACCAAGAATTGCTTTTATTAATTCTATTATATAGTAAAATTGATTTTGGAGCGAAATAACAAGTGAATAAATTGTAATTGCATATAGTTAGGACAGAGCATTACGCTGCTCTGTCCTTTTGCGGCAAGGCAAGTGAAACTGGAAAAGCTCTGAATACGAGCTATCATTAATAACACTAATAACACTTTTGCAGACACTTATTTCTTTTGATAAAGCGATATATTCCTAAAGACAATAAGACAAGAGAGAAATACGAGAGAATTAAAACTGCATTTCAAGCTTGTCACCTTCCATGCTTCCAGTGGAATCTGCCCAGTTATGTGGGAACTCTAACACAAAAGCGGCATTCTTGATGCATGGGGAGACCTTTTTCGGAGAGAGATCATCAATGATTTTGACAATTTTCAGATCCTTGCTGACAAACCAGACAGAGAGGGGATAGCGCATCCCGATCATGTGGACCTGGTTGCAGGGATTAATCAACATACCATGAAAATCATCCAATTGCCTGGTTCCCAGCAGACCTCTCAGTCTGGTGAAAAAGGTGTCAGCCACTAGAACCGTCCCAAGATTCTTTTGTGTTCTTTGGTTGATAACAGTTAACTCTTTCATTAGTCGATTTCCTCGTTTTTCTTAGAGAGAATCTTAGATTATTCTTTGAATATTCTTCGTCCACAGACAAAAAATTATTTACCCAAAATATCCATGATATTAATGATTGCCGGGCCAAGTATCACGATGAAAAGGCTTGGAAAAACAAAGAAAACAAGTGGAACCATCATCTTTACGGGGGCTTTTTGCGCAGCTTCTTGTATGCGTTGTTTTCTTCTCAGACGGATTTGTGCCGACTGATTCCTGAGGACATTTCCCATAGAGATACCGAGCTGGTCAGCTTGAACCAATGAGGCAATTACATTGCTTAAATCTTCTACGTCATTTTTTTTGGCCATGTCTCTCAAAGCTTCCCGGCGTGGTTTGCCGATTTTGATTTCCTGCAGAACCAGGTTGAACTCTTCAGCAAGAATGCCTTTTTGTTTTTCTACGACTTTCATCATCGCTGCATCAAAGCCAAGTCCGGCTTCGACACTGACCATAACGAGATCTAGGATGTCAGGAAGCGTACGAAGAATCTCACTTTTACGTTGTTTGATCTTTGATTTAAGCCAGAAATTGGGAGCAATATTTCCAATAACAAAACAAAATAATGGAAATTCAATTTTTGTTAGGATTGGAAAGCTTAATATAAAGCTTAAAGCAGCAGCTGCTATTGCAAAGCATAGGCCAAGGATGAACCTAAGCGCTTTCCATTCAGCTGACGACCACCCTTTTAATCCGGCTGCAATTAATTCCTGGTCGTTCTGGTCCGTTTCTTTGTTATTCTTTGAGAAGACAGTAATTAATCTGCGAAAAAAACTGCTCTCGGATTTTTCTTGCTTGTTTTTATCTTGCTTGCTTTTGTCTTTTTTGGATTTTTCTTTTTGATTTTCTTCATTTTCTGTTGGCACTGAAGATCTTCCAAGGGAACGCATAATCCTGCTCTGGGAAAGAGAAGGCTGTTTCCTGGACAGAATCGCCAGAACTAAGAAGAAAATAAGGCAAAAACCACTGAAAATCAAGATTGACTCCATGACAATCTCCCCTAGAATTTAATATTAACAATCTTTCTGATGGCGATAAAACCGATGATTTCCAGAACAGCGCCACAGCATAATAACATAATTCCGAGTGGATCCTGGAACAGCGGCATCATAAATGAAGGCTGCATCATCGTGATAACCAGGCCAATTAAGATAGGCAAAGCACCAATAATATATCCCGACAATCTGCCTTGAGCAGTAAGTGTTTTGATCTCGCCTTGAATCTGTAAACGTTCCTGAATCGTATCGTGAATATTGATTAAAATTTCGGCTAGATTACCACCAATTTGCCGTTGAATCAGGATGGCAGTTACCATTAATTCCAGGTCTTTGCTTTCAACCCGCTGCGAGAGATTTAACAAAGCATTTTCGGTAGATTCCCCATAGGCCATTTCTTTCAGGGTGATTTTGATTTCGGAGGAGAGCGGATCTGGCATTTCTTGGGCTGCCATTTCCATGGCTTGAAATAAACTAAAACCGGCTTTTAAGGAATTAGCAAGGGTCAGAAGTATATCCGGCAGCTGGTTATTGAATTTTTTTATTTTTTTATTTTTAGCACTGCTGATATATAGCTTGGGAAAGATCAAACTTAACAGTGGCAGAACAATAAAAACAGCACTCAAAGGCAGGAGAATTAAGGCGATAAGGAAAGTAAGAATGAACAAGAAAATTTGCATTACGATGAATTCTCTGCCAGTTAACCCAATGTCACCGCTGTAAAGATCTTTATCAAGTTGTTTGCCCCATTTCCGAGGTGTATATTTGGACAGGGAAGTCAGATACTCTTTCCAGGAAGCAGCCTTTTTGGCTTTAACCGGGGTATCTTCTTTTTCTGCCACCAGTCGCTTAACTTTATCTTCAACGCTTTCATTTTTTGGTTTCAGGGCCATGATCAGTGAGTATATTAGGATAAATCCCATAATCGAGGCCACGACGATGACCTTTGTCATATAAATACCTCCGACGGCCATAGATGGCTAATCAACTAACAAAAATATTGTCCGGCAGGATTTGGCCCGTGGCAGCCAGCGTATCCATAAAGCGGGGGCGGACACCGGTAGCCTTAAAGCCACCGAGGACGTGGACATTGGAATCAACACCTTTTTGTTCAAATTTGTAGATATCCTGGGTGACAATGGTGTCTCCTTCCATACCAAGGACCTCAGTGATATGAGTAATTTTCCGGGTGCCGTCCCTGAGCCGGCTTTGCTGAACAACTAAGTCAATCGCACTGGAAATTTGCTCACGGATGGCCCGGATCGGCAAATCCATGCCTGCCATTAAAACCATGGTTTCGAGACGGGAGAGCATGTCCCTCGGGGTGTTAGCATGACCTGTGGTCAGGGAACCATCGTGTCCAGTATTCATGGCCTGCAACATATCCAAGGCTTCTCCGCCGCGGACTTCACCGACGATGATCCGGTCAGGCCTCATACGCAGCGTGTTTCTGACCAAGTCACGAATGGTGATGGCACCTTTTCCTTCTATGTTTGGCGGCCGGGTTTCAAGCGTTACCAAGTGGCTTTGATCAAGCTGCAGTTCAGCAGCATCTTCAATGGTAATGATCCGCTCGTGGTCCGGAATAAAGGAAGATAGGACGTTTAAGGTTGTGGTCTTACCTGACCCGGTACCGCCGGAAACGACAATATTCAGTCTGGCCTTGACGCAGGCTTCCAAGACAAGTGCCATATCTCTGGTCATTGTGCCAAAATTAATCAGATCTTCGACACGATAGGGGTCACGTGAAAATTTTCGGATCGTGATGGTGGGCCCTTTAAGCGCCAAAGGCGGGATAATTGCATTTACCCTGGAACCATCCGGCAGACGGGCATCTACCATTGGCTGACTTTCATCAATTCTTCGGCCAATCGGCGCGACAATTTTTTCAATAATATGCTGAACATGCTGGTCATCATTAAAAGTTACATTGGATAGTTCGACAATCCCATGACGTTCTACGTAGACCTGACTTGGTCCGTTGACCATAATCTCTGAAATACTGTCGTCATTTAATAGCGGGGAAATGGGGCCAAAACCAAGGATCTCATCTACCACTTCCTGAACGATTCTTTGCCTTTCATTCCGGGGCAGAAGGGCACCGTTGGCTTCAACATACTGGTCTATGACTTTTTGAACGATCGGCTCGACTTCTTGAGGATCAACATCATTGAGTTGAATATTTTTGATGGTTTCCTTATGGATAATGCTTTTGAGCTCCCTCCAGGGATCAACGGGCTGAGAGGAAGGAGAAGAGGTAAAGGCTTGTCTGATTTCAATCAGGCTTTGTTTCTCTGATCCGGTTCTTTCGCGTTCTTTACCTCTTTCCTGTTCTAAACGGCTAAGGAGCGACATGCGATCAACCTCCAAATCTTAAAAAGGAAAGACGGCTGGTTTCTTTGCTGTCCTGACCTTTTTTAGTAATTTCCGAATTAACACCTAGCGTACTCACCATTTTTTTAATTTCCAGAGCGGGAGCCGAACGGGCTAAAGCCTCAACAAACGGTACACCTTTATTAAGCACAGATGTGAGCTGCTCTTCATAAGGAATAAGATAGGTTACATTGAGGCCGAGACTGCTTTCAATATCCTTCATGCTGATACCGATTTTCTTTTCAAATTTATTTAGAATTAACTTGATTTTTGGGGAATACTCAAGCGTGTGCATGATTTCCAGCGCCAGCTTGGTATTTTTGATTGACGGAATGTCCATGCCGGCCACAACCCAGATCTCGTCTGCGGCCTCTAAGCCGGCAAGGCTGATATCATCAAAACGGCTGGTATTGTCAAGAATTACAAAATCATAATGGGGTTTAATTTCTTCCAGGATTTGCTCAATATGTTCTGTGGTTACTTTTTCTGCATATTCAGGGCGATTCGTAGCCGCCAGGATTTCCAGTCCGGAAGAATGGCTAAGGGTATGAAGCCGGATATCTTCTTCTTTGATCGAACCGGCCTGGACCAGATCGGTAATGGTTCTTTTCGGAACAAGATTTAAGAAGGAGGCGATGTCCCCAAATTGCAGGCTCAAGTCTAATAAAAGGACTTTGGATGACTTCGCCAATTCAACACCGAGGTTCACAGCGGTCGTCGTTTTGCCTACCCCTCCCTTGGCGCTGAAAATACTGATTACTTTTGCTGCAGTGTCGGATGTTTTTACAGCGGAATCGGGGGACAGAGGGGAATTGATCATTTCTCTTTTGCGGCTTTCCTTGTGATACACGTTCAGGATTGTACTGGTAAGTTCTTTGCCGGTAAACGGTTTGACGATATAAGATTTGGCTCCGGCCATCATGGCTTTGGTCATATGGTCGGGGTCGTTTTCAACGGACATCATAATAATGGAGGTATTTGGAATGCGGAAAGAAAGCAGTTCTGTTGTTTTTATCCCGTCAATGTCGGGCATGCTGATATCCATTAAAATAATTTCCGGTTTCAACAATTCTGCCAGACGGATTGCTTCAGAACCGCAGCCTGCTTCGCCGATGACTTCAAAGCCGGAATCAAGAGCAAGGATCCGGCGAATGTTTTCGCGGGTATTTCTGATATCATCAACAATGAGAATCCGTATACCTTGCATGCGCTATACCTCCTTTTTATTTATAATGACTGAAATAATCGGCGTTTGTATAGACATTAGGATCAATGGGTGCTTCGGTGTAAGTTTCTTTATTGGCGGGGTTTCTCAGCAGTAAGCGGATGGAACCTTTTTCACTGCCCAGTGTTACGGCCATAGACTGGGAAACACTCATAGCAAGGACATAAGAGCCAGGATTTTCGGCAGTTTCTCCTTCTTTGAGAATGGTATCACCCGTGTTTAAGACCAAAACATCCTGGGCAGCTAAAGAAGTAATTGTTCTTTGATTTCCCTGGCTATCCTTAATATCCATGGTAATCAGGATATCCACATGGTCACCGGGCTTTACCTTATAGCTGACACTGCCCACCAGATCGACAGGAATAGCAACGGCTCTTTTACCTGAAGGAACAGTCAGTGAAAAGCTGTCGGCTGAGGCACCTGAACTGCTGCCGGTTTGGTACGGATCTCCAAGCATAGGACTCAGCAGTACATCACCCTGACTGACGTCAACCAGGAGTACCCGGCCTGTCAATTCTTTCACGGTAGAGGCCCCCCCCTGAGGATAGGCTGAAAGCGGAACTTGTTTGATTTGGAGCTGATCAGCCTTTAGGATACTTCGGGAGGAAATATCCGCTGCTGCAACAACCAGTGGTTTTAAGTCTTGGCTTGATGCTCCCGAACCATAGTTTAGGTAGAAAAAGACAGCCAAGCTAAAAATCAGTCCTGAGATAATCGCCATAAAAACATAGAATTTTCTTTTCACTAGTCATCCCTCAATTCATTAGCAGTTTTATAGAATATAAACCGTAATCCTGTACGGGGTTATTTCCGTCATCAATAATTGAACTTGTTTCTTTGCCGAGTGTGGAACAGGTCTTTAAAAAACGCCCCGTGATAAAACAGTCATTGCCATTTCGGGTCACATTTTCAATAAAAAAGGCTGCAAATCCAAGAATCTTGACTTCCTGGATGGATTCACCTGATCGAGTGAGGACTTCTACGATAGGGATAAAGACAATCTCGGGAGCATTGCTGTCATGATCAGTAAAAGTATTCCCAGGGACACGCGTATCGGAAGCAAGCCGGGTATCAAGACCTTTTCGTGTCGGACCGCTCATATTACCGGTTTCTATCTGCAGGGTCTGGCCGACAGATAGCGGGGTATTATTTCCGTAGGCGAGTGCATCTTCGTAGGTGCTGGCACCTGATCCATCCAACCTGACAGGACCATACCAGCCGGTTTCACCTTCCGGAGGGGCATTTTTCAGTGTATATTCCTGGCCATAGACAAAGTCCTGTATCGTAACACTTAAAGGAGCGGCTCCGGCGATACTGCGGACAGGGTAAACACCTGCCTTGGAACGTGCACTGACTTTTCCTTTGGTAATACCCAGTGCTTTGGCCAAAAACATGGAATGTTCTTCAGAAGCAGATACCTCAATTTCCCGGTTATGATTGGATATCGAAATTGAGGGAAGGGAGACATCATTATTGGCAGCATATTCTGCAGCAGTTAGATAAGCGTCCTGCGGACTATCCGGTAATTTTTGAGCGCCTGCTAACGCTGCTGCATCTACCGCATTCTGTAACCTTGCTTTTTCCACATAGAGAACGGCCATATCTGTACATAGGGCACCAAAGCCCAGAAGAACAACTAAAAGTACTGCCGTAAGAACGGCAATACTGCCTTTTTCATTTTTGAAGGGATGATTCTTCATAGCAAATACTCCTATTCAATGCGCATGGACAGGCTCGCATGGATCACAACCGGATCCGGAAGAATATGATTTAATACCGGAGTCGTAAGAGATACAGGATAAGAGGCAGATACCGTAACATTTGAGCCGGAATGTCTGCTGGACTCAATTGGGGTGATCTGAATGGTCAGCAGGTTGCGGTCTAACAAGGGGGCGGAATCAGCCACTGAAGCCTGGATAGCGCTATCCAATCCGCTTAAGCTGGCTGTCCGGGCACCGCTTCGGACAGCGTTATTGAGAGTCACGTAGGAATAGCCGAGCCGCCCAAACTCAACCACGCCAAAGACAAGGAGCAGAAAGATGGGCAGGACCAGCGCAAATTCGACAAGAGACTGGCCATTGGAGGATTTTATTAATTTTTTTAGCATTTTTCAATACCCTCCCAATGCAGATTCTAATAAACGTTCGCCCCATCAACCCAAATATCACTGAGCAGATATGGGAAAATTAACAATTCAAAGACTGTTTGAATACCTGATAAGAGAGGTAACCTTTCTTAGTTTAAGAAAGCCCTACTGTTCTCTGACAGTAGAGCTTTCTCTGAGAACCCAAAAGATTATGATGCTGGTTTGAGAGCAGTGCCAATTGAATCCAAAATACTATCCAAGTTTGTACCGATAACGGTGACCGCGCCAATTACAACAATTGCAATTAAAGCGATAATAAGACCGTACTCTGTAAGTGCCTGACCCTTTTCATCTTTCTGGAATCTTTGAAGGAATTGAACAAGGTATAACATCATGATAATCTCTCCCTTTAATAATATATTTTCGTTTTTTAGTGTTCTGGTTTGTATTACAAATTTACAACAGTTTGACAATTGAAACAATTCACCGTAAGTCACGATGTGATAGGACTAAAGACTTATTAATATCCTGTGCTTTTTAAGAATCTTATCAAATAAGGGTTGATTGTCCTGAGAATTTCTTGTTTTTGGGTGATAAATACTTTACATTATATATACCATCATATAACCATCATATATAGGTAAAAATGATATCGAGGACTCAACAAGGAATTATTCAAAGGCCTTATATGTTGAATAATTAAAGGAATTAGCTTAGAATTGTGGAAATATTACTGTTGTAATGAAAAGCTGGGGGTTTGGAACGTTGGCGACGAAGACGACAAAAAAGAACCGACGGGGGTCACGTAAAAAAAGACAGTCCGTTCATGATACGATTCGAAATGAGATTATTGGAATCCTGGTGATGGGCTTGGCCTGTCTGGGATTCGTCATGCTCTATTCCAACAGTAAGGGTGCTATTGTCACGCTGATGATTAAAGCACTCAGGATTGCGGCAGGCGATGGCAGTGTCGGGATTTTTATCATCCTCGGAGTTATCGGGATCAGCCTGATGAGCAACAACCGGAGAAGTATGAAATCCAGGATAATCGGTGCGGTTTTATTATGGCTCGTAGCGGAAGGATTCCTGCATCTCGGGTCATCTGCTGCGTATGATACTGCAGGGCTGCTTGAGCTTGGCAAAGCAGGATTAGGAGGTGGCCTTCTTGGCGCGGTGATCAGTATCATGCTGGTCATGCTGGTCGGCGTGACAGGTGGTTATGTGATTCTGGCAGTGCTGGCCTTGATCGGCGCCATCCTGGTAATGAACCGCTCTCTGGTCGGGACGATCAAAGACCTGTTGTCCCTCACAGCAAGTTTCGCACAGATGGTCGATCGTCACATCAGGGATTTTCTGCAAGTACTGGCGGACGGACGCCAAGAAAGACAGAAGCGCAAAGAGGATGACCGGAACAGCATGTTTGCCGCAGCAAAGAAAGGTGAGCCTGTAAAGTCCCCAACCCCGGGTGATTATTTCGATTCAAAGCAGAGTAGCCCGGTGATCGAAATTTTTGGGGAAGAACGGAATCGAGGAGAAGAACGGAATAAAAAAAACAAGCAGGTTCCGCAGTCGGAAACGGATCATTACCTGATTAACACAAGGATGGACGATTCAGCCGAAAGAAGGACTGGAAATTTAGGGGATTCAGCAGGAGGCATGGAGACTGCAGCGGCACCGCCGGGCAAGCTTACCGGGACGCCTATTTCCAGACAGACCGAGAAGAACGAACATTACAGGCTGCCACCTTTGAATCTTGTCCATAAATCAATGAAAAAAGGCCAAAAAAGCGGCAAGGACATTGCCGATAATGTCCGTCTGCTGGAAGATACGCTGGCCAGTTTCGGGGTCAGGGTCAAAGTCACAAGAGTCACACAGGGGCCGACGATTACCCGCTATGAGGTTCAGCCTGCACCTGGTGTCAAAGTCAGTAAAATTACCAGCCTCTCAGATGATATTGCACTGAGCCTGGCAGCCTCCGATGTGCGGATGGAAGCGCCGATCCCGGGAAAGTCTGCAGTTGGGATAGAGGTCCCGAATAAGGAGATTGCCATTGTTCATTTCCGGGAAGTGCTGGAAACGGAAGATTTTCAGGACTCACCAAGCAAGCTTAGTTTGGCGCTCGGCAAAGATATCACTGGCACGCCAATTATCGGCGATCTGACGAGAATGCCACACCTACTGATTGCCGGAGCGACCGGAGCAGGAAAATCGGTTTGCATCAATACGATTATCGGAAGTATCGTTTATAAAGCAAAACCGGATGAAGTAAAACTGTTGCTGATTGATCCCAAAGTTGTTGAACTGGCCAATTACAATGGAATTCCGCATCTGATCTCTCCTGTGGTAACAGAGCCACAGAGAGCCGCCGGAGCTTTGAAGTGGATTGTTACCGAAATGGAGACAAGATATGAACTTTTTGCAGCTTCCGGAGTTCGCGATATCGTCAGATATAATTTCCTGGTTAGTGAAAAAAAGGATACTGAATCGAAGCCGCTGCCGTATGTTGTCGTCATCATCGACGAGTTAGCCGATTTGATGATGGTTGCTCCGGGAGAGGTTGAAGAGTCTATCTGCCGGCTGGCCCAGATGGCCAGGGCAGCAGGTATTCATCTGATTGTTGCGACGCAGAGACCCTCGGTTGATGTCATCACCGGTCTGATCAAAGCCAATATTCCTTCCAGAATCGCTTTTGCGGTTTCTTCCCAGATCGATTCCAGAACTATTTTGGATATGGGCGGTGCAGAAAAACTGCTCGGCCGCGGGGACATGCTCTATCATCCAATCGGGATCAGCAAGCCGATTCGGGTCCAGGGTTGTTTCCTGTCAGACAAGGAAGTCAAAAATATTGTGGATTATCTGCTGGAACAGGCCAAGCCGGAGTATTTTGAAATTCCGGAGGTGAGCTTGAGTTCCGGAAATTCTGAGGAGCCGGAAGATGAACTTTTCTACAAGGCTGCAAATATCTTTATGGAGAGCAATACGGCATCCGTGTCCTTGCTTCAGCGCAGACTAAAGATTGGCTATTCCAGGGCGGCTAGAATCGTTGATATGCTTGAGGAAAAAGGGGTCGTCGGCCAGCATGAAGGCTCGAAACCCAGGGAAGTTTTGATGACCAAAGGCCAATTTGAACAAAAATTCGGGAAAAACTTAAATTCTTAGCCATGATTACCAAATATTTGCGCTTTTTGGTTAATTTCAGGAAGGATTAGTTAAAATACTGTAGAATAAAAAAGATTGGGGAAGATTATGCTGCGTGAAATTTCCATCGATGAATGTTCTGAGCTATCAGATGCATTATATATAGATGTGAGGTCAAAAAACGAATTTGAGGAAGGAACGATTCCCGGAGCGGTAAACATACCAATCTTCAATAATGAAGAGAGAGCCGTCATTGGAACGATATATACCAAAGAGTCTCCCCAAAAAGCCAGAGATATCGGATTAGAGATTGTCAGCCGAAAACTGCCGGATTTATATAAGCAAGTTGAAGAAGCTGCCGGGAAAAGACCGATTCTGCTCTTTTGCTGGCGCGGAGGAATGAGAAGCAAGTCTTTGGCTGCAGTACTCGACCTGATGGGGTTGCCGGTATTTCGGCTGATTGGCGGATACAAGGCCTATAGGCATTCGATTGTTTCCTTTTTTGAGACTGGATTTCATCATCAGGTTGTCGTCCTGAAAGGGAATACCGGAACCGGAAAAACAGAGTTGCTGAAAAAACTCAAGGGAGAGGGTTATCCGGTCATTGATCTTGAGGGGCTATCCAATAATCGCGGTTCAGTTTTTGGCTGCATTGGTCTTGGTGCTCAGCCTACTCAAAAAACGTTTGAATCTTTGCTTTACGAGGAAATTCATCGCTATAATCAAGATCTGTATTTGGTGATGGAATGCGAAAGCCGGCGCATCGGCAAAATCACACTCCCTGACGCAGTTTTTAAGGCCATGCAGCAGGGAACTTCCGTTCTTGTTTATGATTCGCTGGACAACAGAGCCAAACGGTTGATGCTCGAGTATACGGATAACCCGGGAATAACTGAAGAACTTAAAACGGCTCTGGACAGACTGACGAAAAGACTGGGACGAAAGAAGATTGATCAGCTTTATGATTCTCTGCAGAAACAGGCTTACGAAGACTTTGCCCGGTATCTTATTATGGAATACTATGACCAGCTGTATGGTTATCCCAATCAGGAATCTGAAGACTATGCCTTATGTATTTCTCAGGAATCTATGTTATTATCACTGGAAATACTGAAACAATTTTTGAATGACCGGTTTGCTTATGGTAATTGATTTAAATTAAATATTAATAGGGTGGTGTAGAAATGGCTGGTGAAGGGGCCGTTCTTAAGAAGGCCAGAGAAGAAAAAGGTTTAAGTTATCAGGAGGTTGAAGACAGCATTAAGATTAGAGTGCGGTATCTGGAAGCTCTGGAGAATGAGAACTATGGCGTGCTACCCGGAACCACCTATACCAGAGGCTTTTTACGGACGTATGCTAAACATCTTGGCATTAATCCGCAGGAGATTATAGATAGCTATAATGCTTCTTTGGTCAAAGAAGTTGAGCCTGACATTGAGCCACGCTTAAGTCCGATTCCAAGCAATCAGGTATGGTTCAGACCTGTCGTCCTTGCAGGAATGGCCATCCTGGCTGTGATCATTGTCGGCGGGATTATCTTTGTGTCAAACTTGGGCAACAAATCCGGTACTTTTCATTATACACCCACCCCTTTGCCGGCTGCACCGAAGGCGAGCGATCAAAATACTGCCGATTCCGGTACGGGGCAGAATACGAATACTGCCGGGCAGGAACAAAATGCCGGGCAGCCGTCTCAGCAGCCTGAACAATATGAGGGCATTGTCGCCGAGCTTACGTTTACTGCTGATTGCTGGGTCGTGGTCAATGTGGACGGCAAGCAGGCTTTGAGCGGGACGATCCCTTCAGGAACAATACAAACGCTGCAGGCTGACAAGCAAATTGAATTTGTATCGATCGGCAACGCCGGCGGACTGTCACTCAAAGTGAACGGACATAACGTCCCGCCGCTCGGGAAGACCGGTGATGTCCTTCGAAGCTACATCATTGATGAGAATAAAGTGAAAGAGCTTGCAGGAAGTTAGTTTTACACCAAGCTGATAAGATAAGATTGTTAAGAGGGTATACCGGAAGACCAGGATACCCTCTTCCTATGTTTGCGAATCACGTCAAATCGATTTAGAATAAATACGGCTGCAAAGATTAGAATCCAATAGATTAAATGAAGGACAAAAGAATATTTGAATAATCAGTTTGATATTAGATAACTGCATGGCAGTAAGCTAATGCTGATATAGTTAGGAGCAAAATCAAGTGCCTGTAAATTATCTGCCAGTGAACAGAGAAGATATGGAATGCCGGGGATGGGACCAGGTGGACTTCGCCCTGGTCAGCGGGGATGCCTATGTCGATCATCCCAGTTTCGGTCCGGCTATCATTTCCAGGGTCCTTGAAGACGCAGGATACAAGGTTGGAATTATTCCTCAGCCGGACTGGAAAAAGACAGAAGATTTTCAGAGACTTGGGCGTCCCCGGCTCGGATTTTTGGTGTCAGCAGGCAATATGGATTCTATGGTCAATCATTATTCAGTCAATAAAAAAATACGCGAAAAAGACTCCTATTCACCCGGCTGCAAAATGGGTTTACGGCCGGACCGGGCGACGATTGTCTATTGCAATAAAATCCGGGAAGCCTATAAGAACGTTCCGATCATCATTGGCGGTGTAGAAGCCAGTTTGCGGAGATTTGCCCATTATGACTATTGGAGCGATACCGTCAGAAAATCAATTCTGATTGACAGCAGTGCGGACTTGTTGGTCTATGGCATGGCGGAAAAGCAGATTGTGGAGATTGCCGCGTATCTGAATGACGGTTTGGAAGTGAAATATATCCGCCATATCCCCGGAACCTGCTATATGGCGGATTCTCTGGAAGAGGTAAGCAACGGCTATATTGAGATACCTTCCTTCAAAAAGACGGCAGAAGACAAAACAAAGTATGCGGAAGCTTTCAAGATCCAATATCAGGAGCAGGACCCGGTCAGAGGGAAAACCATCGTCCAGCAGCACGGCATAAAATATCTGGTGCAGAATAAACCGGAGATGCCTTTGTCTCAGGCGGAGCTGGATAAAGTCTATGGTCTTTCCTATCTAAAAAACGCACATCCAATGTATGATAGAGACGGGGGAATACCCGCGCTGGAGGAAGTTAAATTCAGTATTGTCAGCTCCCGGGGATGTTTTGGAAGCTGTGCTTTCTGCTCGCTGACCTTTCATCAGGGCAGAATCGTTCAGAGCAGGAGCGAGGAATCGATCTTACACGAAGCTGTGGGAATCACCAATTTGGAAGACTTCAAAGGATATATTCATGACGTTGGCGGACCGACAGCAAACTTTCGTCAGCCAGCCTGTCTTAAGCAATTGAAAACTGGCGCATGTAAGGAAAAACAATGCCTGCATCCCTCGCCATGCAAAAGCCTGCATATCGACCATCAGGAATACCTCGGGATTTTACGGAAACTCAGAAAACTGCCTAAAGTCAAGAAAGTATTTGTGCGCTCGGGGATTCGCTATGACTATATCATGGCGGATAAAAGCGAGCATTTTCTTAAAGAATTGCTCGAACACCATGTCAGCGGTCAACTAAAGGTAGCTCCGGAGCATATCTCACCTAAGGTCCTGCACGATATGCGTAAACCGGCCGGGAAAACCTTTGAACAGTTTAGGGAAAAATTCTTTAAAATTAACGAGCGTCTTGGCAAGAAGCAGTTTATTGTTCCTTACTTTATGTCCAGCCACCCAGGGAGTACGCTGGAAGCAGCCGTTGAACTGGCCGAATACTTGCGGGACATTCATTATCAGCCGGAACAGGTCCAGGACTTTTATCCGACTCCGGGAACGCTGTCTACGGCAATGTTTTATACAGGGCTCGATCCGCTGACTATGCAGAAGGTTTATGTTCCAAAAAGCAAAACGGAAAAAGCAATGCAGAGAGCGTTGCTGCAATTCAGAGAACCAAAAAAATATGCACTGGTCCACGCTGCCCTTGTTGAAGCAGATAGGACGGATTTGATAGGGTTCGGTCCCAAATGTCTGATCAGGCCCAAAGGCAAAACCGCCTATTCCGATCAGAACAAGGAACAAGATTCCGGTTATAACCAAAATAAACAGAAAAATATTGTTAAAGGCAAGCTCAATAAAGAGCAAGTAAATAAAGACCTTTTATCTAAGGCACGAATAAATAAGGAACATAAAAAAAAGATTACAGAGGACAGCAGAAAATCTCGGCGAACCGTAAAAAACGAAAAGATGGAAAAAGAAAGACAACAAAGAAGCCTGGGGAATAAGAAAAGAAATCTCAAAGAAAATCAAAAAGAAAAGCACCAGGGAAGTCGCACAGAGGCGTCAGGCAAGGTGACAGGGAAAGTCAAAAGGATGTCTCCGGGGAAGCCATCAGGGAAGGTAAAGAGAAAGCATTCGTTTTGACAGCAGGTCGGAACCTGATATATACTAAAGTGATAAAAAACGATTTCAGAGGGTTGGAAATTGAAGAAAAAAGTTGCAGTGATTAACCTTGGGTGCCCGAAGAACCAGGTTGACAGTGAAGTAATAACCGGCATGCTGGCGAAAGGCTTCGAGATAACAGCCGAACCGTCTGAAGCCGATATGATTGTTGTAAATACCTGCGGTTTTATTGAAGATGCCAAAGCAGAATCGATTGACACCCTTTGTGAAATGATCAATTTGAAAAATAGCGGTGCTCAGAAGAAGGTCTATGCTGTGGGATGTCTGGCTCAGCGTTATGGTGAAGAGCTGTTTAAAGAACTTCCTGAGCTTGATGGTGTGCTCGGGGACGGGGATCTGGATAAAATCCCCGAGGTCCTGGAAAGCTCCGGCAGCGAGAGAGTATACAGGAAAAAAGAAAAGCAGGACTATCTTTATGACAATGAGATGCCGAGGGTCCGTTTCAGCCCTTCTTTTTTTGCCTATGTCAAAATAGCCGAAGGCTGTGATAACCGCTGCAGCTATTGTGTCATTCCGCAGATCAAAGGCAGCTACCGCAGCAGGACAATGGAGTCAATCGTACAAGAAGTAAGGAAGCTCGCCGGCGAGGGTGTGAAGGAAATTGCGCTGGTAGCCCAGGATACAACCCGTTACGGCATTGACCTGTATCACGCTTACCGGCTGCCGGATCTTCTGGGGGAACTAGTAGAAATAGACGGTATACAATGGATTCGGCTGATGTATTGTTACCCGGAGGCAGTATCTGATGAACTGATTGACCTGATTGCGACGGAACCCAAGATATGCAATTATATCGATTTGCCCCTTCAGCATGCCGATAACGCCATACTTTCAAAAATGAACCGCAGAAATACAGCCGAAGAAGCAGAAACGCTGATCGGAAAGCTCCGTGAGGCTGTACCGGGTATCTTTATTCGTTCAACGTTCATTACCGGATTCCCTGGGGAAACCGAAGAACAGTTCGAGCATTTACTGTTATTTGTTAATAAAATGAAATTAGACCGCATTGGGGTTTTTGCTTATTCTCAGGAGGAAAATACACCTGCTGCGAACATGGCGAGCCAGGTGCCGCCTGAGATCCGGGAAGCCCGCAAAAATGCTGTTATGGCAACCCAAACGGAAATTGCAGATCAGATCCAGCAGCAAAGGGTCGGGCAAATCATCCGGGTCATTCTCGAAGAACAGACTGCCCCCGATGAATGGGTCGGACGGAGCGCGGGGGATGCCCCGGAGATTGACGGTCAGATTTACCTCAAGGTTCAGAAGAAACATTTGGCTGGTGAAATCATACAGATCAGAATTACAGAAGCGGACAGCTATGATATGGGAGGGGAGGAGCTCGAGTGAATCTGCCTAACACGCTGACTCTGATTCGAATTGCCATGATACCTTTGTTTATGGCCTTTTTATTGGTAAAAATGCCTGACGGTACTGCTTATTTTCCTTATCAGGACTTTGTAGCCGCGGGGATATTTAGCCTGGCGTCTGCGACAGACGGTTTGGACGGTTATTTCGCACGCAAGCTGAAACAAGTGACCAATCTCGGTAAATTTCTGGATCCGCTTGCCGACAAGCTTCTGGTTTCAGCCGCGCTGATTGCCCTGGTCGAGTTAAACCTCGTTTCAGCCTGGATTGTCTGGATTATCCTGGCCCGGGAGTTTGCAGTCACAGGGTTAAGAGCGATTGCTGCCGCCGAAGGCGTAGTGATCAGTGCCAGCAAGCTTGGAAAACTGAAGACGGTCACTCAGATCATTGCCATAGCACTGTTGATTCTGAGAGATTGGCCATTATCAACCCTTAACATACATATTGCCCAGCCTATGATCTATCTTGCGCTGATCATGACCATCATCTCCGGCGTGGATTATATCATGAAATCAAAACAGCTGTTTGTGCGTTCCAAATAAAAAGAGTAGTTCTAACTGTTCCGGTTTTGAATTTACCTGTTTAGTTGCCGGCGTAACAGCTAAGGGTGTCAACGGCTGCGATGATCTAGTTAAGTATCTAGGGTTGGTCTGGGTGTCACAATTCCGCTTACGGCAGATAGCGCCCTCCCTGGCGCTAACAGCCGCGCTCCGCATCCATGCTCCGCTTGACGCTGGAACTTGTGGCACCCAGACCTAATATGGGGTAATCAGGCTTGAATGAAATTATTTGAGCCATGAATTGAGAGGTAACAAAGTTCGGGGATAAGATTCTCCCGCGGTGAGATAATGACTGAGGGAGTGTGAAAAAAATGAAGGCCGAAATTATTTCCACGGGAACAGAATTACTGCTCGGAAAAACGCTGAATACGAGTGCCCATTATCTTACAGGACAACTTTCGGATCTCGGGATAGAAGTCCTCTACCATACGACGGTAGGAGACAACAAAGAACGGCTGACCGAAACACTAAAGAATGCGCTGCAGCGTTCCGGACTTGTGCTTGTCAGCGGAGGGCTTGGACCAACGGTAGATGACCTATCCAAAGAAATTGCTGCTGAAGTCTTAGGCCTGAAAATGAGCTATGATCCTGAAAGCATGCAGTCGCTGACGCAGTTTTATATCAATGACCGGATGCCACCAAGTACGGAAAAACAGGCTTATTTTCCGGAAGGTTCGATCCTGCTGCCGAACGATAAAGGAACTGCACAGGGGGCCCTTATCTGCAAAAATGACCAGTTTTGCGCGATCCTTCCCGGACCTCCTTCCGAAATGGAGGTTATGTTCCAAAAATATTTGCTGCCCAAACTGGAGCAGATCATCCTTCAGGATTCCGGACGGATGCAGGTGCGTATTCTAAAAATATTTGGACTCGGGGAACCGGAACTGGAACGGGAACTAACCGTTCTGATGCAGCGTAAATCCCCGTCTCTCACTTTGCTGGACAGGCATACCTACATGGATGTCAGGCTTACGGTCCGAAGCGGGGATGTCAGTCAGGCTGTCCGGCTCCTGGATCAGACGGAAGCAGAGATCCGCAGCAGGCTTGGGGACGGGGTATTCGGAAGCGGTACGGATACCCAGGCCGGTATAGTTGGAAAACTGCTTCTGAAAAACAACCTGACGCTGGCAACAGCTGAATCCTGTACCGGCGGTCTTCTGGGCGGAAGAATCACCGCCGAAGCCGGAAGCTCGGCGTATTATCTTGGCGGCGTTGTGAGTTATGCGAATTCAGCCAAAGAGACTTTGCTCGGGGTGAAAAGCAGCAGTCTGCTGCAGGAAGGTGCGGTCAGTGAACTTGTAGCCGGGGAAATGGCTGAAGGGACGAGGAAGGCCCTCGGCGCAGATCTTGGGATTGCGACGACCGGAGTTGCGGGACCCGGAGGCGGAACTGCGGACAAACCCGTCGGTCTGGTCTATATCGCCCTGGCTCATCCGGAAGGTATCGAGATCACTAAAAACCAGTTTGTCGGGAGCAGGGAATCCGTCAGAAATATGATCGTAGAAACTGCCTTGAATATGCTGCGGCTGTATTTGCTTAGGAAATGTAAGCAGTAGATGCTTGCCAAACGAGACAAGACTAACCGCTATGTAAAAATTTTACTTTTAAACGGATTGACAATAGACAGTCAGAAAAAGTATAATAGAAACCGAACATATGTTTTGTATAATCAAGAGGAGGCACGAAAAAATGGCTACTCCAGATAAACTAAAAGCATTGGATATTGCGCTGAGCCAAATTGAAAAGCAGTTTGGCAAGGGAGCGATTATGAAACTCGGCGAAGCTTCGGACAGAATGGCTGTTGAGACGATTTCAACAGGTTCATTGGCACTGGATTTGGCTTTAGGCGTTGGCGGAGTTCCCAGAGGCCGGGTAATAGAGGTATATGGACCGGAGTCTTCGGGGAAAACCACCGTAACGCTGCATATTATTGCTGAAGCACAAAAAACAGGCGGCGTTGCAGCTTTTATTGATGCAGAGCATGCCCTTGACCCAGTATATGCCCGTGCGCTGGGTGTGAATGTCGACGATCTGCTGGTTTCTCAGCCCGACACCGGCGAGCAGGCGCTGGAAATCTGTGAAGCCCTTGTTCGCAGCGGCGCGGTTGATGTCATTGTTATTGACTCGGTGGCGGCACTCGTGCCACGGGCTGAAATCGAAGGGGAGATGGGCGATTCCCATATGGGGCTGCATGCCCGTCTGATGTCCCAGGCGTTGCGCAAACTTACCGGGTGCATCAGTAAAAGCCATACCTGTGTCATCTTTATTAATCAGATCAGGGAGAAAGTCGGCGTGATGTTCGGCAACCCGGAGACGACGACCGGGGGACGAGCGCTGAAATTTTATGCTTCAGTCCGGCTGGAAGTCAAAAAGCAGGATGTCATCAAGCAGGGGCAGGAAATCATCGGCAACCGGACCCGCGTAAAGGTCGTCAAAAACAAGGTTGCACCGCCGTTTAACTTTGCTGATTTCGACCTGGTTTATGGCGAAGGGATATCCAGGGAAGGCAGTATTGTCGATATGGGATCGGAAACAGGTGTCCTTATGAAATCGGGCGCCTGGTATTCCTACAATGGCGAAAGGCTTGGACAGGGAAGAGAGAATGTCAAGGACTTTCTGCGTCAGCATCCAGATATTGCTGCAGAGATTGAGAGCAAAGTGCGCAATCTGGTTCTGGTCTCGAAAGACAAGACCAAGGGCGCTCAGGACGACAGCATGAATGATGAGTAGAAAGCAGGCCTCATCGAAAAAAAGTGTGCTAGGTGCTGCGCTGGATTTCTTGAGCCGCAGGCGGCTGTCTGCCAGCCAGCTTGCCGGCAGACTGGAGGCTAAAGGCTATTCCGCAGAGGAAAATGCTGAAGCTCTCCGAAAGCTAGAAGAATGGAAATATATTGATGACCGGCAATATGCCTTGTCTTATATTAAAAGTAAGGAAACAAGGTTTTCCCGGACCAGAATATGTATTGAACTGCAAAAAGCTGGTCTGGACGATCGGATGATCTCTTGCGTCATGGATGAATACTTTCCCGAGCAGCAGGAGGTTGAAAACTGCCTGCTGCTTGGCCGTAAAATGTTTGAGCAGGAGTATAGGAAATACCAGAAAAAATCCCTAAACGATCAAAACAGAAGTATCCCTCCAAAAGAGTTATACTTAAGGAAAAAGGTCGGGGACAAGCTTTTAGCGAAGGGCTATCAATTGGATATAGTCAAAAAAGTACTTGGAGAGATTATTATTTTCGATAATCTGTAAGTATTTAGTATACTTTGTTATCCCACCAACTTGACATTATTTGCACATTTCATTAAACTAATATTAAATGGATCTGTTTCTAGTAAATTTTTAACCTTTCAAGGTTTTCTCTTATATTAAACTGAACATCTCAGCTGCACCGGGTATCGGTGTAGCTATATTTAAGGGAAAAATAATCGAACGAGGGTTATAGATTTTACGGAACTGGTCTGACCAGTTTTTTGTTATTTTTACGAAATATTTAATACTATAATTAAAGGAGGTGAAGCTTTGGAAATATCAGGCTTAATTGCAGTTGTTATTGTACTCGCCGGATTGGCGATTGGCAGTCTGATCGGCTGGTTCATACGCAAATCATCTGCGGAAAAAATGATTGGATCTGCTGAAATAGAAGCAAAAAGGCTTTTAAAGAATGCTGAGGCAGAAGCTGAAGCCAAAAAAAGGGAAAAAATCGTTGCAGCTAAAGAAGAGGTTATGCAGCTTCGCAATGATATTGAAAAAGAGACCAGAGAAAGACGTAGCGAGATCCAACGTATGGAAAGACGCAATCTTCAGAAGGAAGAAACCCTTGAAAGAAAAACCGAAGCTCTGGAACGTAAGGAAGAAAATTTACATCGCAGAGAATCAGACGTTGAAAAACAAAAACTTGATTTAAATGAACTCCTGGCTAAACAGGTAGCTGAGCTGGAGAGGCTTTCCGGTCTGACTCCTGAAGAAGCCAAACAATTGCTGCTAAAAAGTGTCGAGGAAGAAGTACGTTACGAATCGGCAATCATGATTAAGGAATATGAGACCCGGACAAAAGAAGAAGCTGAAAAACGCGCTAAAGATATTATTTCTTTGGCTATACATCGTTGTGCGGCAGACCATGTCGTTGAAAGCACAGTTTCAGTGGTTGCCCTGCCGAACGATGAAATGAAAGGCCGTATCATTGGCCGAGAGGGCCGGAATATCAGAGCTCTTGAGACTTTAACGGGCATTGATTTGATTATTGACGATACGCCTGAGGCCGTTATTCTGTCAGGATTTGATCCGATCAGAAGAGAAGTTGCCAGAGTCGCTCTGGAAAAACTGATTTTGGACGGACGTATTCATCCGGCCAGAATTGAAGAGATGGTTGAAAAGGCGCAGAAGGAAGTTGACCAGAAAATCAGGGAAGAAGGGGAACAGGCAACCTTCGAAACCGGGGTTCACGGTATACATCCAGAACTGATTAGACTGCTTGGCCGGCTGCGTTTCAGAACCAGTTACGGACAAAATGTTTTGAGACACTCTATCGAGGTATCCCATCTGGCCGGGTTAATGGCTTCCGAACTTGGTGTTGATGTCCAGACCGCAAAACGCGCCGGACTTTTGCATGACATCGGCAAAGCCGTTGACCATGATACCGAAGGCACGCATGTCGAGATTGGCGTTGATCTCTGCAAAAAGTACAAGGAATCATGGGATATCATTCACGCGATTGAGGCCCATCACGGCGACACTGAACCCAAGACAATTGTCGCAGTACTTGTTGCCGCTGCAGATGCGGTATCAGCTGCCAGACCTGGTGCCAGACGCGAAACTTTGGAATCCTACATTAAAAGGCTTCAGAAGCTTGAGGAAATTGCCGAGACATTTGAAGGCGTTGAAAAATCCTACGCGATTCAGGCCGGCAGAGAGATTCGCATTATTGTGAATCCGGAGAAGATTGATGATGCACTTGCACCAAGGTTCGCGCATGATATTGCAAAGAGAATTGAAGAAGAACTGGAATACCCCGGACAGATCAAGGTTGTCGTAATGCGGGAGACCCGCGCAGTAGATTACGCGAAGTAATCTGTCGCAACGTCGGTGCCACAGAGATACCATGCGTATAAGATGATGATGATGTTAAGATTTTGATACGTTACGTATAACAAAGCAGGTGTTAGGCCTGCTTTGTTTATGTATCAGAAAGTTAAGTACTCTCTGAACCAGCCAAATTTTCTTTATATTGGTATGTTGGGACAAAATAGGTTATAATTGCTAGGGCACACCGGGAAGGACTTCGCGTCTCCTTGAAGAATTACTATATGTTTTGGAGAAAGCTCTACTATTTCACATTCGGGAAAGGATTATCAAGATGGCCGCTTCAGAAGTCATAACTGCTGAATCAAATTATCTGAATTACAGTACGGGATTACTTGTTTCTATTTTGCTGTGCTATCCGGAAGTTGTAACGATCAGCTGCAATCAGGAGCAGCAGACCATGATACTTAAATTCCTGGTCGTCAAGGAGTGCGGCTTTGAAGCGCTTCAGAATAAACTTCGGCAGGCCTTGGAATTGTTTCATCAGATTGAAGGTCGGAAAATTCAGCTTTTAAGTATTGAAAAATTTGAACAGGAACTGAACCTGATTGTGATCAGCAGAGATTTAAGCAGTATTACCCACACCGAAATCAACCTCATAGTAGAAATCATGAAAAGCGAGCTTGGCGCTAAGCTGATTACTGATGAATGCAGCCTGCCTGAAGAAGAGATCATACTGCAGGAAGAAATCATTAATCATATGATGGCAGCTGTACGTTCTAACGGAACAGAAAAAAACATTACAGCGGTACGGGAAGACGGCAGAGTACTTGTTTTCAATGGTTGAACCAAGGGGTTAGTGCAAGTAAAGGAGTACCTTATGCAGATTCTTTTTATCGGTGATATCGTCGGCAGACCGGGAAGAGAAGCGGTGGCTGCTTTTCTTCCCGAACTCCAGAAAGAGCATAAACTTGATCTGGTGATTGCCAATGCTGAAAATGCCTCAGGCGGGCGGGGACTTACCAAAGAAGTCGCCTATGAGTTATATGATTACGGAATCCACTTTTTGACGATGGGCAACCATGTCTGGGACCAAAAGGAAATTATAAAGTTTATTGATGATGAAACCAAGCTGATCCGGCCTGCCAATTACCCGAAAGGGGCACCGGGAAAAGGCTATGGTTTTGTTATTCGCAACGGAATAAAGACGGGGATTATCAATTTATCAGGCAGAATCTTCCTGCCTCCGTTGGAAAACCCTTTTACGATGGTCAATCAAATTATCAATATGATGGCTGTGGAGACCCCGGTGATCATTGTCGATTTTCATGCCGAGGCGACCTCGGAAAAAGTTGCGCTTGGCTGGTTTCTTAACGGCAAAGTAAGTGCAGTTCTTGGTACACATACCCATATCCAGACTGCGGATGCCAGGGTACTGGACCAGGGCACGGCATATATTACAGATGTTGGAATGACCGGCCCGCGTGATTCGGTCTTGGGAGTCAAAAAAGAGATCATTATTAATAATTTTCTGACGCAGATGCCGGCGAGATTTGAAGTGGCCGACGGGGTGAACCAGCTGAATGCTGTGGTGCTTCAAATAGATGAAAAAACCGGCAAAACACAGCGTATTATTCCTATCCAAAAATAGACATCCTGCACCAAATAAGGTGCAGGATTTTTCACACAGAAAATACCAAATCAGACATTTCTAAAAAGAGGATTTTTTTACTATTACGCGAATAGTATATAGCATCAAAGTGGAAATACATGTAAAAAGGATCGATTGGGAGGTATTAGATAATGGATGTGTTAAAAGTCTCAGCAAAATCAAGTCCTAATTCAGTAGCTGGAGCGTTAGCAGGAGTACTTAGGGAAAAAGGCGGAGCTGAATTGCAGGCAATTGGCGCAGGCGCATTAAACCAGGCAGTAAAGGCAGTTGCTATTGCCAGAGGTTTCGTTGCTCCGAGTGGTCTTGACCTGGTTTGTATTCCGGCTTTCACCGATATCCTGATTGAAGGAGAAGAGAGGACTGCGATCAAACTGATTGTCGAACCCAGATAAACCCAATGATTCTAAACCTGCCTGCTTGGGGGCGGGTTTTTTTAATATATCAGAAAGTATTTGTACTTTCTGATTTAGCTAAGTGCAACTAAGGCAGTCGCTAAAGGATTGGTATCAGTCAAGCTTTCCAAATAAGTAGCCTTCTGCCCGATTATCCTTTAGAATACAAATAAAGGAGCAAAATTTGACCATGAAAAATATATGGATTGCCGACGGTCATTGCGACAGCATTGGAGATTATGCTGCCGGAAAAAGAAATTTGAAAGAAACAGCAAAATTTGGACACTGGGATTTGACTAGGGCAAAACAGGCCAATCTCGGTCTGCAGTTTCTGGCTGCCTATATTGAAAGTGAATACAAACCGTTTCAGGCGGCCTGGAGGGGACTGGAATTACTCGAAGCCGCACTTAGGTTCATTGATCATAATTCCAGTGAGGTATTTTTAGTAAGAACCCAAGAAGACGCAGCCCAGTTAGGCCGGACCAATAAGCTGGGCCTGCTTATCAATATTGAGGGCGGAGAAATTCTTGGCGAAAACATTTTTATGCTTGATCTGATTTTCAGGCTCGGAGTCAGAAGCATTGGCCTTACCTGGAATGAAAGGAATGCGATCGGCAACGGCGTCGGGGAAAGCGAAGGAAGCGGCGGTTTATCTAGTTTTGGCTTTCAGGTAATCGAAAGAATGAATCAGCTTGGGATGGTAATCGACGTCTCCCACCTAAATGAGGCAGGTTTTTGGGATGTGCTGCGGCATTCTGAACGTCCGGTCATCGCTTCCCATTCCTGTGCCAAAGCGTTATGCGGCCATCGCCGGAACTTGACTGACCACCAGCTGCGTGCGCTAGGAGACAAGAAAGGTCTGGTTGGGGTCAATTTCTGTGAGGATTTCCTGAGTGATACCGGAAAAGCAACTATAGATGATGTTGTCCGGCACATTTGCCACATCGCAGAAGTAGCGGGAGTCGATGCCGTTGGCTTCGGATCGGATTTTGACGGAATTGAGACGACGCCGGAAGGGCTGGAAAATGTCGGTACATTCCCGTATCTAGTGGAAAAATTGTCTCAGTGTGGTTTTAATCAGAACGAAATAGCCAGAATATGTTATGGGAATTATGTCAGGTTTTTGAGCGATGTCTTAATGTGAAAATTCTTAGAGGTAAACATATCATGAAATACCAGACAAGATTTGAGGCCGACCTGCATTGTCATACGACTGCTTCAGACGGGATCCTTACACCGGAAGAAGTCGTTAAGTCTGCGGCAGAAGTCGGATTGAAAGCTTTGGCCATCACGGACCATGATAGCATCAATGGCTGGGCGGAGGCAGAACAGGCTGCAGCTGAGACGGGGATCTGTCTGGTTAAAGGCATAGAGATCAACACCGACTGGGTGGGCAAGGAAGTCCATATCCTCGGGTATGAGTTACAAGAGGGCAATGAGGTTCTTCATACCAGGTTGCAGGAACTGCGGGAAAAAAGAGTGCAAAGAATAAGAAAGATCCTTCAGAAGCTGGAACAGCTCGGAATCACCCTGACCTTTGAGGAAGTAAGTCAGTTTGTCAATGGGGATTCTGTCGGCCGGCCCCATGTGGCTCAGGCCATGATCAGGCATGGGGATGCCGCCAATCTGAAAGACGCTTTCGAGAGATTTTTAAAGATAGGAAGGCCGGCTTACGTTCCCAGGTATAAGCTTGACCCTGTGGAAGCTATTGCAATTATAAGAGAAGCCGGAGGCGTAGCCGTGCTTGCGCATCCGGGCAGCCAATGTACGGAACCCGAGATTGCCGCATGGGTCGACTCCGGGCTGCAGGGGATTGAAGTCTATCATCCCGACCACGGTGTGGAGGAACGAAATTACTTTAAAGCATTGGCAGAAAGAAAGAGCCTTCTGATTACAGGCGGATCTGATTTTCATGGTCATGCGATTAAGCCTGGCATAAAATTAGGCTCTTGGGGAGTTGGTATGGAGGCCATTCAACAAATTGAGCAGCTGAGGAGGAAGATGACATGAAGCTCGCAGTAAGAATGGGAAGTCTGCAAACATCCATTTTTTCACAATTGGCGTCGTTGAAAGAAGAGCTTAAACGTGAAGGCAAAGCGCTCGTTGATCTAAGTGTAGGAAGCCCTGATTTGCCTCCGTCTCTGGAGATCAGAAAAATAATTAGTGAGCAGAGCCTCGATGAAAAGGCGTATGGGTATACACTGACCAGAGGAATTCCGGAGTTCCGGGAAGCTTGCTCATTATGGTATAAAAGAAGATTTAACGTCGATATTGATCCTGCGACGGAAGTGCTTCCGGTCATGGGCTCCCAGGACGGTCTAACGCATATTTTCTGGGCGTTTATTGATAAAGGCGACGCTGCTTTCATCCCTGATCCTGGTTATCCGATTTATTCAGACGGATTGGCGCTGGTCGAAGGTGAAAAGGTTGTACTGCCGTTATTGGAAACGAACGATTTTCTGCCGGACCTCAATCGGATCCCCCCCCAGACCGCTGACCGGGCTAAACTGATGGTCCTTAACTATCCTAATAATCCAACCGCTGCTGTTGCACAGGAGACTTTCTTTAATGAAGTCGTCAGGTTTGCCTCCAAACATGAAATTGTGGTTTGTCATGATGCTGCCTATACAGAACTGGCTTTTGACGGCTACAGGCCATCAAGCTTTCTACAGGCCAAAGGAGCAAAGGACGTAGGGGTAGAGTTTCATTCCCTTTCCAAGTCGTATAATATGGCCGGAGTGAGACTTGGCTTTGTGGTAGGCAATAAAGAAGTCATCAGAGCACTGGAAACTATCAAATCCAATATTGACTATGGGAGTTTTCAGCCTGTATTGAAGGCCGGAGTTGCTGTCTTAAGCGGCGGTGATCAGACCATCCTCGCCAATCAGCAGACTTATAAAAACAGAAGGGATATCTGGGTCGACGGATGTGCCAGAGCCGGCTGGAAGATGAACAGGCCCAAAGGATCCATGTTCGTCTGGGCCCCGGTGCCCACGAAGCAGGATTCGTTATCCTTTGCGTTTGAATTGGCCAGCGAGGCTGGCGTTCTTGTCGTGCCGGGCATTGCCTTTGGCCGGTATGGCGAGGGATATGTCAGGGTTGGGCTGGTTCAGGATGAGACGAAGCTTCAGGAAGCGGTTCAGCGGGTTGGAACTTTTTTAGCCGGGAAGGATTAAAAACAATCTGAAGCGTATAGAATAGCTGTATAAGAATATAATTCTGTTCCGGGAGATGAAAGTTTGAGCACGAATGAGGAAACCGTCCTGTTGACTCATAGAATTATGGAACTGGAAAAACAGCTTGATAATCTGCGTTTAAGCAGGAGAGTCCTCATGGACCTGCTTGAGCAGATTGAAAAGGAAAATAAGATCCTTACGCAAAAGCTTGATCAAAAAAGCAGACATCTTCAGAAATACAAAAAGATAAACCAGCATAAATCGGTTTATTCGCAGGATTTTGAATTATATGAATTTAAGGATTATTTGAAAGAATAAGCAGTATAAAGTCTTTGCTCGGGTTAGTCTCCGTAATGGATGGCCACTTTCGGTAAGTTGCATCTGTAGTTTGTGAAAGCTTGTTTTAATCGTACAAGTTGCTTTGGAATTGCTGTACAGGTAACTTGGAAACTAGTGCCTGTTATCAGCCGAGTGAAGGATTTCTTCCATAGAATTTTGTGGGGTATGGTGGTTATGGATTAAGCGCTGGATTTCGGGAGAGAGTCCTGCCCGGGCAGCCAGTCGTTTCCCCCAAGCAGGATGCTGTGTGTAAATCACCAGCGTCTTGCCGAAAACTGATTTGCTTTGGCGAATGATGTTTTTGATCCGCTCCGGTAAATAATCAAAGACAACAATAAATATTCTCTGCCACAGAAGCAGATGGATCACTGATTTTCCGCAGTCATGGAGAAGCGCACCACTTAATAGGTTATGGTAAACTTCTTTTCCATAACCATTTTCAATAAGACTGCTCTGTTCCTGGATATCCCGAGCGACATCGAGTGCATGCCTTTGCTCTGTAAGGGTCTGCTTCAGAAACAGCTGTCTTTCCCGCTCCGACAGTACGGCATTTAGCCAGGAGTATTCATTCTCATTTACAACCGGGTGCAGCGCACTGCGTAATTGTTTGATCCGATAGAACATCATTCAGTTCCTTTTTATTTTGACTTTAATCTCATTCTTATTCTATTATACCCTTACGATTTATAATTTCTAGTGTCTTAATAAGCTTAGGCATAATCATGGATCGTCCTAGATAGCTTTCTTTATTAAGTAAATTCTATTGTTATCATTTGTACATTAGGTTATGCTATTTTGTATTACATTACACATTTTGCAGAGGAAGTCACACCGGGGGGATACGATGCGCCATAAATTTGAAGCCCAGCTTCAGGAGCTGAAGAAAAAAATAGTAGAGATGAGCGTGTTAGTTGAGAAGGCGCTAGAACAGGCCATGGAAAGCTTGAAGAACAGGGATATGGCTCTGGCGGAAAAGGTCATCCGTGATGACGGCCAGATCAATGATTCTGAGCAGGATATCGAGCTGCTCTGTACCCACCTTGTTGCAACCCAGCAGCCGTTTGCCTCGGATCTCCGCAATATTGTTGCAAGCTATAAAATCATTTCCTCTCTGGAAAGAATGGGCGATCTCTCTGTCGATATTGCCAAAGTATCCTTGCGGATCGGACCAGATCCACTGATCAAGCCGTTGATTGACATGCCGAAAATGGCTGAGATAGCAGTCCAAATGATGCGTACGGCCGTCCAGGCTTTTATCTGTGAAGATGTTGAACTTGCACGGTCTCTGGCTGAGACCGACCACAAAGTGGATCATTACTATAAACTGATTTTTAACGAACTGAATGAGATGATGGCGAAAGACTCGGCAATATCAGGCCAGGCGGTCTACCTGCTTCTAGCGACCCGCTATATCGAAAGAATCGGCGATTACTGTACAAATATCGGGGAAGAAGTTATTTATATGCAATTAGGCGTTAGGGAAAATTTAAACAAATAGACAGAAATATACATGGAATTCTATATTCTATTTTGACCATCTGCTAAAGAACCCGGGCGTTGCCGGGTTAATTTTTTTTATAATTTTATGATTGGAAAGATACCTTGTCATTTCCTGCCTTTATCAAGCGTAATAATAAAAAAACAGCTTGTAAAGGGAGGATTTGACTTGAACATAAAATGGAAGGAATTATGGGATGCTAATCCGGACATTTTCAGTGTATCCGGATGGGAAGAATGTCCAGAAGAAGTCAGGAAAGGTTGGCATCTGCCTTCCCAATTTGATTATTTCAGTGCCGGGGATATCAGCTTCAGAGTTGGAATCATCGCTGCGCAGGGAGTCTACCGGGAGGAAGACTTTCTTTTGGGCGGGATTCTGTGGGGAAGGCATCTAGGAAATGGCAGCAGGACTTTGATTTATTATGTGGCAAAAGAATTTTCTCCTGTATTTTTAGGTGCGGTTTCTCAAATAGGAGGCATGCTGTTTGCCAGGACGGTATTTTGGCGGGAAAAATTAACCCCAAATTTATATGTCCTGGCAGAAAAAGATTACGATAAAGGCTTTTTTCGGTTGGATACAGGAGAGTTGCACCCCGGTTGGGAACACTGGCAAAGAGAATTAAATCCGGTGGCCTGGAATCACCTGACGGTGATCAACCGCTATTTTCAAAGCCTGGCCAAGAGAAGAGTCCGGGCAGTATCCGAAAAGAATAAAATCACCTATTGCTGGGGAAATATTCAAATTGCCGAGTTTAAAAAGAAAGGGAACAAGTTTGAACTGTCTACTAAAGTAAAATGGACCAGGAATAAAAATATTGCTTCCAAATTTCTAAAGTTGGGGTGGGTCGATTTCTCCGGAAATCTTAATGATGAATTTTGCAGAGCCATTAATGGGATACTGGAACTGCTGGAGAATATGGAGATCAATGGCAGCCTTGATTCCAGGGAATTATTAGATCTTAAGATCATCTATGACAGGGAATTTATCCCCCAATATTTTGGAAAGTACCTGGAGGTTCCCTGGTATCCAAAAGACTTCAGTGATTTGATTGAAAGCCGGCAACTGTATTTTTTCCAACGGGATCAATCTATTAGGATGATTAAACCTGTTTTGGAGAAACCATCGCTAAAAGTTGTACAAACGTTGCTGGCATTTTCAGCTTTTGAAAACTATACGAAGCATCACCAAGGTTTCCCGGGATATCCGCAACTGGAGTGGAACCACAAAATATTCCTTTTTTGCGAAGCCGATTACATGGAAGAATTGCGTCTGTGCCAATCCTGGCTGAAGCAGCCCGACAACTATCCATTGATCATTATGCCCAAAGAATGGCGGACGGAGGGCTTTAAAGGAGTAAAAGATAACTTCATTGCATTCGGCATCGATGCATAGTAAGATTGTGGTAAGGAAAAAATGCCACATACGATGGAGCCGTGCTGCATGCGATTATTTATCAGCCTGAATTTTAGTGAACACAGTCTTGACCAATTCGAAAAATGGCAGGATGAACTTAAGGTTAAAGGTCTCCGCGGCTATTGGCGCAGACGTGATAACTTGCACCTGACGCTGCGTTTTTTAGAAGAAGTGGAAGAAAAGGATCTTGATGCTTTGCAACAGACCCTGACGGGTGTTTCGGGACGTATCGGTGAATTTGCGGTTGCTTTTGATTCCCTTGGTGTCTTCCCGAATATCATACAGCCTCGGATACTATGGGCCGGGATAAGAAAAGAACCGAAGCTGATTCAGCTGCAAAAGCAGATCCAGCACGCGACGAGCCAATTTGGAGCACCGCCTGATACCAGGCCTTTTAAACCTCATCTTACTTTAGCGAGCGGCGGCATCAAGGGTATCGACCAAAATATCCTAAATTGGGGCAGTACGCTTGATCTTAAAGAGACTGCCGTCCATTATGCTTTAATGCAAAGCAAAGTGGAGAAAGGCATTCGGCAATACCTGACAGTTGCCCGGTACCGGATCTGATCATTCCATCATTTGTCGGGAAACATGGACAGATAAAGGAGAAAAGATGGTAACCTATAGACATGCAAAGCTAAGCGATGTGGAAGATATTATTAGCCTGATCAATTATTATGCAGAACAGGGACTCATGCTGCCCAGAACCCGAAGTGCGCTGTATGAAGGAATCAGGGAGGTCATTGTAGCGGTAGAGGATGACCGGATCGTCGGAACCGGCGCTTTACATATTACCTGGGACGATCTCGCTGAGATCAGGGCACTGGCGGTTGAGGAAAGCTACAGAGGGAAGGGGTTAGGCCGCAAGATTGTTGAGCTACTTTTGGAAGAGGCCAAGGAGCTCCATTGCCCCAAGGTATTTACCCTGACGTATCAGGTAGATTTCTTCAAACATATGGGATTCGAAATCACCGAAAAGGATTCAATGCCCCATAAGGTCTGGAAAGAATGCATCAATTGTGTTAAGTTTCCTAATTGTGATGAAAATGCCTTGATTCTTTACTTAAAATAGGGGGTTCAATGACTGTAAAAAGTGTAAAAATTTATACGGACGGAGCCTGTTCAGGCAATCCCGGGCCGGGAGGTTGGGCGGCAATCCTGAAGTATGGTGAACATGAAAGAGAGATCAGCGGCTTTGAGGGCAATACAACCAATCAGCGCATGGAGCTGACAGCGGCAGTCCAAGGACTTGCTGCCCTGAAAGAAAGCTGCAGTGTCCAGGTCCACAGTGACAGTGCCTATTTAATTAATGCATTTGAACAAAACTGGCTTTCTCGCTGGCAAAAGAATGGCTGGCAGAGTTCGCAAAAGAAACCGGTTGAGAACCGTGATCTCTGGGTATCGCTTGTGGAACTCACGGCAAAGCATGACGTTGTCTGGGTTAAAGTCAAAGGTCATTCCGGACATCCCGAGAACGAACGATGTGACGAACTTGCCCGCAAAGCGATTGCCGAAGCTTTGGCCTAAATCAAGTTCTAAAAGATTGGTTTTTCCCTAATAAATCATGCAATTCGGCTTATTTAGTCTTGTTTTTGCAAATAATTTCGTTATAATAATTCATAAGGCAAGTTAATAGCGATACATAAGATTACTTTAATAATGAACAAAAATTAAAGGAATAACCATATATTCCTTTAATTTTTTGAGTTTTCTTTCAGTATATACAAGGTACTAGAATCAATATGACGATATGGAAGGGATTATGGATGGCAAAATTTCTAGAGTATCAAGGTAAGGAATGGCTTGCCAAGGCGGGAATACCCGTACCGAAGGGCAGGTCGGCATCTTCTCCGGAAGAAGCACAGCAAGCGGCAGAATGGATTGGCAAGTCCGTAGCTGTCAAAGGTCAGGTCCAGGCAGGAGGACGAGGAAAAGCCGGGATTGTAAAACTGGTCGAAACTCCGTCCGAAGCTTCGGCGGCAGCTGCTGAAATACTGGTAAAGACAGTCAAAGGACTCCCTGTCAGACAGGTTTTAATTGAGGAGAAACTGGCGATCAAAAAAGAATACTATTGTTCATTTGTCATTAACAATGCGAGAGACGCCCGCTGCCCGATGCTGATGTTCAGCTCAGAAGGCGGCATGGATATTGAAAGTGTTCCTGAAGAACTTATTTTTAAGATGAATATTGACCCTATTTTTGGTCTGCAGATTTACGATGCGATCGATTTTTGTGTCCGAGCTGGCATTCCAAATAAAGAATTGAGTAAGTTTGCTTCTTTCCTGACGAAGCTGTCCCAAGTCTACAAAAAGTATGACTGCCAGACACTGGAGATCAATCCGTTTGTCATGACGGAGGATGGAAGCCTGATTTGCGCAGACTGCAAAATGGAGATTGATAACAGTTCTGTGGGCCGACATCCGGAATTCGGCATTAAAATTGCCCGCGATTTGCCTGGTGAAGTCACCGAACTCGATATGATCGGCTGGAGCATTGAAGAAACAGATGCCCGTGGAACCGGCTTTCTGATGAATATGGGTTATGACGAAGTAAGCCCCGGCTATATTGGCTATCATCCGATCGGCGGCGGTTCGGCGATGATGGGACTTGATGCGCTGAATCAGGTAGGACTCAAACCTGCCAACTATGCCGACACGAGCGGCAATCCTGTTGGATCCAAAATCTATCGCGTTGCCAAGAGCGTACTGTCGCAGCCCAATATTGACGGTTATCTTCTTGGTGGTTTTATGATGGCGAATCAGGAGCAATGGCACCATGCCAATGCGATTGTCAAAGTACTGTGGGAAGAGCTTCCGAAGAAGCCCGGCCTGCCTTGCGTTCTGTTACTCTGCGGCAACCGCGAGGATGAATCCATGGAGATTCTGCGCAAGGGTCTGGCAGAGCTTATGACTTCGGACGGAATTGGCAAAAGAATTGAAATATACGGAAAAGAGCATGTCACGGATACGAAGTTTATCGGTCAAAGACTTCTGGCTCTGGCCAAAGAATACAGAGCGGAAAAAGATGCTCAGGGAAAGTAGGAAAATGCCATGCTGGAAATCAAAGAAAAAAGTATTACCATAGGCATCGATACCAACAAGTGTGACACATGTGAAACCAAAGCGTGCGCAGCAGCTTGTAAAAAATATGCCAGAGGGTTACTTCAAATTGTTGACGGGAAACCATCCGTCGAGCATCTGAGCGCAGAGGAAGTTCTCCGGCTTGGAACAGAATGTCTGGCTTGTGAGATCGCCTGCAAGTTCGAAGGGAATAAGGCTTTGACCATCAATATTCCGATTGCGGGTCTTGATGTCTATCTAACCAAACGCGGTTTACAATAGTTCATTTGCATATCAGAAAGTATAAATTACTTTCTGATATATCTAAGTGCAGCTAAGGCTGTCACCAGCCAATTTTCTTTTACAAAATTAAAATGAGGGATAAGAATGGGTATTTTAATCAGTGACCGGTCTAAAGTCATTATCCAGGGAATTACCGGCCGTGAAGGATCTGTAAGAACCAAATACATGAAAGAATATGGCACCAAAGTCATCGGCGGAACCAGCCCAGGGAAAAAAGGGGACGAGGTTCATGGCATCCCCGTCTATAATACGGTTAAGGAAATTGCCAAAGAACACGATGAAATTGACTTTAGCGTCATCTTTGTGCCGGGCAGTGTTCTGAAAACCGCTGTTTTTGAAGCTGCCGACGCGGGTGTCAAAAATGTTATTCCGTGCGTTGAAGGAACACCCATCCATGATATTATGGAAATGGTCGCTTATTGCAAGTTGAGAGGAACCCGCTTAATCGGCCCCGGATCCATTGGCATTCTGACACCGGGAGAAGCAGTTGTTGGCTGGCTTGGTGGCAATGTCGAGTGGGCTAACAAGTTCTTTAAGAAAGGTAATATCGGTGTCTTTTCGCGCAGTGGCGGACAATCAGGGACCATTCCTTGGGTATTAAGAGAAGGTGGTTTCGGCGTAAGTACGGTTGTGCATACCGGAACCGAGCCTATACTTGGAACATCTATGGCTGATTTGCTGCCCTTATTCGAAGCAGATCCTGAAACAAAAGGTGTAGCCGTCTATGCTGAGATCGGCAGCTCTCAGGAAGAGGAATGTGCCGATGTTATTGCGGAAGGCAAATTCACAAAACCTTTCGTAATCTACGTAGCCGGAGCCTGGGCTCCCGAAGGCCAACGTTTTTCCCATGCTTCCAATATTGTCGAACGCGGCCGCGGGTCAGCGAAGAGTAAAATTGAAGCTGTCCTTAAAGCGGGCGGTTTTATCGCTGAAACGCCAATAGATATCCCCATTATTTTGAAGGATAAAATTAAGGAATAATGATTGATTCTTGGTATCGTCCGGTCAGACGAAAATTCCCTCAGTGATTTAATGCATTTTAGAGTTGACAAAGTACTTAGCATTGTTACCCAAAAATCTTAAAGGTAAAAATAGGAGGCATATTCAAAATGGCTGTTATGAGATCGATTCTTTATGTACCGGGAAATAACCCGAAGATGGTTGAGAAAGCGCCAAGCTTTCCTGCTGATATCATCACGCTGGATCTGGAAGATTCCGTACCGCCGGCAGAAAAGGAAAATGCACGCAAAATTATTGCCGAGAATCTGAAATACGCCGGTTCCAATGGTTCCCAGGTTTATGTCAGAATTAACAACTGGGAAACAGAATTAACCAACGATGACCTTGAGGCTGTCGTTTGGGAAGGTCTTCATGGCGTAACGCTTGCCAAGACTGGACATCCAGATGATGTCAAGCGTCTGGACTGGAAGCTCGAAGAGCTGGAGCGCCGACGTGGTCTGGAAGTGGGTTCCGTCAAAATTTCTATGCTACTGGAAACAGCAAAAGGAATCATGAATGCATATGAGTGCTGTATGGCCAGCAAACGTAACGTGAATGCTATTTTTGGCGCTGTAGATTATTGCCGCGACATGCGGATTAAACTAACCTCTGAAGCGAATGAGCAGCTGTGGGGACGCGCCAAAGTCGGTGTTGCCTGCCGTGCAGCCGGTATCGTAGCAATTGACGCACCGTTTGTTGCTTACCAGGATATTCCCGCTTTCGAGAAGAACGTTGCCGATGGCAAACAGATGGGCTATGAAGGTCGTATGATTATTCATCCGGGCCAGGTCGAACCGTCCAACCGTCTGTATGCTCCGGACCCGGCCGATGTAGAATGGGCTAACGGCGTTGTCAAAGTGTTTGAAGAAGAGGGTATTGCCAAAGGAAAAGCAGCCGTATCCTACAACGGAAAAATGGTGGATACTCCCGTATACCTGAATGCCAAAGATATTCTGGCTGCTCAGGCTGAGATTGAAGCGAAAGAAGCTTGAGCTAAGGTTGCTCTAAAGTTTTATATGACTCGCGTGACACAATGTCTGGCTGCCCCTGTAGGGGCGGCCAGACATTGTGAGCTATTTAATCCGCTTCAAATCAATATAACGTATTGATCCCAACATCCGAGGACAATTTCACCGATTCTGATACTTACTTTCAAAAACAAAATGGTTGATTTTTTGTTTTCATTCATGAGATAATTTAACGAAACGCCTTTATAATTTGTTTACATAAGTAATGTGTCAAATAACGACAATGTATTACTTAAAAAAGCATACTGAATAAAAAAGACTTAAGCCAAAAATAAAACGAAAAAAACCACAAAGTGAGAGGAAGATGTGAATGTCCCGGATTAAAAACCTGCGTGAAGAGGCTTTGGCGTTTCACGCTGTAAGGCCTGGTAAACTTGAAGTAAAAGTAACGGTTCCTGCCAATGACAGGGACGATTTGACGCTGGCCTATTCCCCCGGAGTGGCTGATCCTGTGAAAGAAATTGCAAAAGATTTAGCGAATCTCGATGTTTACACCAACCATGCCAACTATGTCTGTATCGTTTCCGATGGAACAGCCATTCTCGGGCTTGGCAACCTCGGTCCAGCAGCGGCTATGCCTGTCATGGAAGGAAAAGCCCTTCTGTTTAAAGCCTTTGCCGACGTTGACGCCTTCCCGATTTGTGTAAATACAAATGATATTGATAAAATTGTTGAGCTTGTCGAGTTAATGGCCCCGACTTTTGGCGGTGTTAACCTTGAGGACATCAAAGCTCCCGAATGTTTTGAAATTGAAGGAAAGTTAAAAGCCCGTAATATTTTCAAAGGACCGATCTTCCATGATGATCAGCATGGAACGGCTGTTGTTACCTTGGCGGGTCTTTTTAATGCGCTGAAAGTCGTCGGCAAGCGTATAGATAAAATCAAAGTCGTAACGAACGGCGCCGGAGCCGCCGGGATTGCAATCATCAAGCTGATGATGAGTATGGGACTGAAAAACGTCATTATGTGCGATACCAAAGGTGCGATCTATAAAGGACGCCCTGAAGGTATGAATAAATATAAGGACGAAATCGCTGAAAAGACAAATTATGAAATGTGCACAGGCAGCCTCAGAGACGCGATCAAGGGTGCGGACGTCTTTATCGGCGTATCAGCTCCAGATTCTATTGACGAAGAGATGATTAAATCCATGGCCAAAGATCCGATCGTCTTTGCTCAGGCCAATCCGATTCCAGAAATCTGGCCGATTGAAAGAGCCATCAATGCCGGCGCTGCTGTCATCTCGACCGGACGTTCCGACGTTATCAATCAGATCAACAACGTTCTGGCTTTCCCGGGCATGTTTCGCGGTGCGATTGATGTCCGCGCAACCGATATCAACGATGCAATGAAAATTGCTGCCGCTCAAGCAATTGCCAACTGCGTTAAACCGGAAGAATTGTGTGCCGACTACATCATCCCAAGTGCTTTTAATCCTGAAGTTGCCGCTGCTGTCGCTGCTGCAACAGCCAAAGCTGCAATGGAATCCGGTATTGCCAGGAATCCGATTGATCCTGCCTTAGTGGCAGAAAATCTGAAGAAGAGACTGGCGAACCAGTATAAATAAGATTGCGGTTTGACGCTTACACCGCATGATATGTTGTCAAGCCTCTCGGCGTTAATCTTCGATATCAAATAATTTCTGGATTTGAAGAGGCTCTATCATAACTTGAGCGGTGCAGCCATGCACAGATCACAGCTCTCCCGTTCCCGCAGCTAAAAAACTCTGCAACAACAGATAAAATTCTATATGGATGTTATATCGGGGAATTTGCATAGTCCTTCTTGTATGCTTCTGATTCCTTACAATTTATTCATAGGCAGAGAGATCTATTATGTTTCTGTCCATATCCTTTAGCCGTAAGGCTTGATGCTGATACCGAATACATAATTGGAAAATTTATTATATGTATGCGCATACTCTTAGTTTTTATTTGTTAATATCAAACAAGTTATATATAAAATCAAGAATTGTTCTTCATTTATCTCTCTTAAATCAGTTTCCAAAATATCTTCGATTCTGTTAATTCTATACATCAATGTATTTCTGTGAATGTATAGATTTTTAGCAGTTTGTGAAATGTTGCATCCACTTAAAAGATAGCTTCGTAAGGTTGTTAAGAGCATGTCGCCATTTTTTTTATCATAGGCAGAAATTTTGAGGATTTGCTGATTGCATAAACTTTTTAACCCAGTAGATTCATTCAGTGAACTAATGATGTGTTTACTATAACATTCTTCAAAAAAACAATATCTTTTATGGGAAAAAGGCGCTCCTTCTTTTAATGCGGCTTTACTTTGTTTATAAGCATATTTTATACTCATAAAGTCGTAAAATTCCATGCTTATACCAGCGTTTACGTTCATTTCTGATAATAGTTTTTCAAATTCCTTAAAATCAGCTTCTCCTTCGCCTTCATAAACTAATTTATTTTCTTTTGTTTTTACGATTACAACAATTCCGTTTTCATATCTAAATAAAATACAGTTTTTAAAAATTACTTTCAGACGAAACATAATAAAGTAAAGTTCCTGATGAGACTTGGAAAGATCTTGTCCGCTTACATAAAAAAGCTTGAATGTATCATTCATTTTCCAACCTTGCTTCTTTAAGTAATACTCCACGATGCCCTCTTCAACAGAATACCCACTTAGTATTCGATCAATAAAATAAGGGATATCTCTATCGGGGATAGTAGTTTCTACGATATTTTCAAAATATATCCCCATCATCTTCGCAAAATAGGTAACAATTGAGCACTCTCCTTTTGTAAAATCACAATTTATGTCAGTTGCCCCTAAAAATCCATTCAGATGGTTTTGACTAAAAACAGGACCTAACAACCAGCAATTGTCTTGAAATTCTTTAGGAGGGCGAATAAGAAAACTGGAATCAGATCCTTCCAGTTTTTCATAAAACATGTTTCTATAAGTATCGGGAAAAATATCTACAGGAGCATATCCCTTCGTAAAGGCGGTTTTCCATATACTTCCTTCAATTGTTTTAGAATTCAAGACTCCACCTTGACCAATAAATTTAAATGAAATATCGAAAAGCGCAATCGGATTGGATAAAGGCTCTGCCCCTTTATCAAGGATGATCTGGAGAGATTTGCGCTGTAAAATATATTCCATCATAGTTTCTCCCCAACAATTATACTTGTCAAAAATGTCCTGGATTTGTTGAAAAACGAGCTCTGAATTAATATTTCCGTCTATGATAATTGCCTGATAACCGTAAGCCAGTATGGTACTTTTATCAATCTTACCTAATACAACAATGTTAAGTTTTTTTGGATTAACATCTAGAGACGGGATTTCTTCAGGAAACAACAGATATAAATAATCCGTGGTGATGTTCTTTTGATCCAGAGGTAAACGTCGAACTCCGCATAAATTTAACGGGAATTCATCATCTGCGATTATTTGAGGATGATACCGTTTTAATTCATCATAAAGAATAAAAATATTGATTTTCATAATCTTATCCTACCGTTCAACATTCTGGTAAATTTTATCTGCCTTTTCAAGCCCAATTATTTCCAGCTCGCTTAACTGGCTTTCATATAAAGTCCCATTCCTTTCGCTGTGCTCAAGGCACAAAAATTTAATGAAAGTTCCCCCTGTGGTATAATTTAATAGGATAAGCAGATACACTACAGAGCACGGGGAGGTGAGTGGTGTAGGG
>NZ_JAPDHR010000042.1:0-41998 GCF_030063005.1 Dehalobacter sp. | reverse complement strand
CAAACACATCCAGACTGGGTGATTCCATTACTCCCGGCAAATGCTCCTGAGCATTGCCGAGTACCGTATGCTAAGAGCAAATGCGACGAATGATTTTTATATGACGCGAGCCTGCTGGTTACGGCGGCCTCTTTTTTACGCCGCTAGAGTTTACGCTTACATACGATAAGCATAGCAATTCTTACAGCCATCAGATATTTTGGTGCAGCCTGTCACAGGATTCCAGGTATTTTCGGTCCATTCGATTTTTGTTTTAACTGCCATGTTGTAATAACATTTTGCACATCTACGTCACCCATCTCCAGTATTTTAATAAATTGCTCCTTATTGAAATCCAACTGATAAAGATAAGCCGCCACCTCATCGAAAAACAGATCTCTAGCCTTGATGGAATCATTGAGTCCCATCTATTCCTTCTGAATTGAGCCTATCACAACCTGCTCCCGCTCAAACAGGGCAATTTCCGGTTTGGGACTTTCTATGTACATCCGCTCCGTTTGCCGCTGTACCTCCTGAAGTTCCTCAATAATTGCAGTTACTTTATTGAACAATTTCATATACATCGTTTTGTAATCCGCCATTTTATACCACCTTGTTTAAGATAAATTTTTAAACAAATACTATTTTATGTGAAAAAGGCGCATTAATCAATACTATAGTATATATTTATATATTATTTAATACTTATAGTCTGTTGGTAAGGAATACCTGAAAAGATATGATAAACTTGAGGTGTCTATATGAGTGATTTATCAAAACTAATTGGAGAACGCCTAAGAATTGCCAGAAAAGAAAAAGGATTAAGTCAAGAAGAATTAGGTAGCTATTCTGATCTACATCCTACATATATTGGTCAATTAGAGCGTGGCGAGAAAAATATAACTTTGGAAACCCTTGACAAAATATTATCCAGTTTAGGAATAGAATTAAATGAATTTTTCTCTTTTTCATTTCTTGATGAAGATTTAGTCATATATCAAATCGTTAATCGACTAAAAAAACTTTCGAATAATGATCTCCAACTCATATTAAAAATGTTAGATTTATATTCTGAATCGTCGTCAAAAAACAATTAGAACTGAGTTATTCTTCACTTAACAAATCTCCCCTTAAGGCAAGGGGAGATTTGTTTTATATACATAACTAATAGTCTGCTTTAAATTTTCGAATGTTCCAAATTGCGATTGGTCTTCTATTAACAACAGTATTTTGCAAATTATTCAGTCCACATCCACCACCGTAAGCTTCCTTACTAATATAGTCGTCATCTTCTGGATCAAATTTGCCATTATCTGTAGGAATTATGAACGTAGTGTTTGTAGTTCTAAGAAACATTAATTTCCCAAAGCACGTAAGTATCAAATGTACTTTGTAGTAAATTAAGCATTGCACCTCCTAACGAGTTTACAACCCCTTTATCATTTCCACAAATTCGTCTAGTATATATGCCCCATCAACCTTCAGGTTTTTATCTTTGAACACCATAAAATACCGATATTGTGTTCCGGACTGTGCTTGCCACTTGCGGCCCAGATTGAGTTTCGCTTTATTCTCGTCGTTTGCTAAATAATCGCCCTTCGTTTCAAGCAATATTAAAATGCCGCTTTTGGTCATCACCATAAAATCGGGGTAATGATGGATAAAACCATTTAAGACAAACTCGCCAGACTTACGGTCTGCAATCCTGTGCCACCATTTGATATTATCTAATGAAACGATAGTATTAATAACACGAAACTCAAAGTCGTTCATATCGTTCTTTTCGGCATCGTAAAGCGACTTGGGGATCGACTCCGTACTGTCTACTGGAGTGATCACTTTTGGTAATACATAAGTAGGACGACAGACAATCGCGCCTCCATCCAACATCCGATCAAAGCGATTTTCTCTGTAGATATCCTCCAACGTTTCAATTTTCTGTTGAATTTTGCGAGCATAGGTCGAAACGGAAGTCTCCAAAGCAGCAAGCTCGTCCTCTGTCATTTTCTTTATAATACGAGTAACGTATTCGTTAACTTCTGTTGCGGCAAGTTGATTGCTTCGATTAATCTGATTGCATATCATGCTTGTACAAAGCTTGGTTTTACCCTCTTCCGGAAGCCTGGCCAGACGTTCTCGCAAGTATTCGCTTTCCGCTTTGGATGCCAGCTGATATTTTGGCACAGCTTCACCAAACTTGTCGATATCAACGCGATACATCTCACCCGTTGCAAGTTCAAAGCTGATCTGAGCATCCTGTCCGTTGAGCGAAAACCCATCGCTGAGTGCCTCCTTGGTAAGCAGCGTATATTCTCCACCGAAAAGGCTGGGGGCGGTTTTGAGGAAAAGTTGCGGTATTTGCAGGCTAAGGGCCTCATCTGAAAATTGCTCCTGTATTTTACATTGATTCATCATCTCGCCCAACTCTCCTCCAAACAGACCGGAGCCTTCACTGCCAGTCAGCACGGCATTATATTCTTCGGCCTTTTTTTGCGCTTCATCCAGCATCCCTGCAATACCGGCATCTGTCACGCCGCCTTCTAACACTGCACGAACAGCCTCTGGTGCAATATCTTCAAAATCGTCCTCTTCCGGCGCGAGAGCTCCAAGTAAGTCAGGCTGCTCAGGTTTACCCGGTTCGGGAATCGAAGATGTCTGTGTTTCTCCTCCTAGGCGAAAATCTTTTCGGGAAAATCCTGCCTTATTCAAACCTTTCACGATGTTTTCCAGCGTATCACGGAAATCATTCGAACTGGTCAGTACATAGGAGGTATTCAGAAGCGGAGCACGATGTCGCCTGGCGTACGGTTGACGTAAAATGCGCCCTAAAATCTGTTCTACATCCACGGCGGAGGTCTTGTTGGCCAGCGAGGCCAAAATATAAGCAAAGGGGCAATCCCAGCCCTCTTTCAACGCATTGACCGTGATGATATAGCGGATAGGGCAAGCTCGGCTCATTAAATTGACATTTTTTAATTCATTAATATTGGCGGTCTTAATCGCAATTTGCTCGTTCGGAATCCCCATATCAATAAGTTTAGTCTTGATTTTGTCAAAGGTCTCGCTGTCCTCATGAACTTTCGACTGAGCCTGAACAAGCACGATCGGGCGAATGTAAGCCCCTCCTGCCGCTTCTTCCGCAAGTGCCTGCTGCTCAATGCTGCCACGAAGCTGAATGGCATCAGCAATCACACTCTGGCGAGAGGTACGATTGTACACCACCACGGGCAGTTTGACCATGTTTTCGCTTTTCAGCTCGCGAGCATCCACATAGGAAATAATATTACTGTTGCTTTTAGGTGTTGCGGTTAAATCCAGCACAAAAGAAGGATTCAGATTATTGAGCATCTCAACGCTTAAATCCGACTGGGCGTTGTGGCTTTCGTCGACAATTACTACCGGAGACAGCTGATTCAACACTTGTATCAGCGCCGTATCATCGATATCGGCAATCATTGTTTCCGGACTGGTGAATGACTTGGTGAACGGCGCAAGCTGGCTGTTCTCCTGATAGACCTTGCGGCCGTCCTTCTTATTGCTCCGAATGGAATCATAGCTGAGAATGCAGACTGAAAGCTGTTCCCGTACAGCGGTCGGATTGAAGCCCTGACCACTCAATAACTGTTCCTTGGTATATACCACCACTCGCCCAGCAAAGTCGAAGTCCAACCGCTGGCGATAGGGATGATTGACATCGGACAGGGTCTTAATGGTTTGCTCCAAAATAGAATTGGAGGGCACAAGCCAAGCCACCACACGCGGTTTACCCATGGGCATAGCGTCAAATATAGGTTTTACCGAAGCACAGGCCATAAACGTCTTTCCGCCGCCGGTAGGCACTTTGAAGCAAACGTGCGGTGTGCCGGGGATAGTATCCCGATACTGCGGCACTCCACCAAATCCAATCCGAACATCTTGTGCGTTCCAATGCTCTTGATACGCTGTTATCATATTATGAGTTGAGTTTAAAAAAGAAAGATAAGAGTCAAGATCACTAATTGTCTTTTTCTGATAATTTTTCAGTTCCATATCGTCATCTCCTTATAGCCTGGAAATGTCGCGGGGTATTTTTTTAAAGGTAATGCCGTATTGCTTTAATTCCCCATCGCATAGTGCGCACAAATCAGCATAAATAACATAGCCTTCCGCCTGGGTCTGTACTGAGGATAAAAATTCATAATTGAGTGTCGTGATACGATCTTTATCATAGTAAAAGTAGTAGGCAGTATTTATGTGACAGCCCAGCAGATAAGGCTCATTTTCACTGGGTGCTCCCATAGGTTGTTTGGTTTCCATGAAAAACACATATTGCCGGATTTTTTCAGCAGGTATTCTTTCATTGAGTGTTTGGTCAGTGTTTAGTAGCGGCTCTCCTAACTCATAAAAGCCAAAACTGCCCCCTGTGCCTTCTTCAGCAGCCTTGCCTTCGCCGTAACCGTCGATAACACGGCGCATACGCTCAGCGGTGATATTCTCGACATAGTCCAACATCTCAACGAGAATGAATTTTCGGTTGCCGCCGTCTGCTTTATTCATATTAAGGACGGCATGGGCAGTCGTACCGGACCCAGCGAAGGAGTCAAGGATAATGGAGTTTGGATCGGTCGAAATGTGAAGAATGCGTTCCATTAAACGTGTAGGCTTTGGTGTATCAAATGGTATAGATTCAGGGAAAATAGCTTTTATTTCTTTTTTTGCTTCTTGATTATGTCCAACCTCCTGATAAGGCCAAATTGTTTTACAAGACATTCCCTTTTTGACATCTGATAAAAAACGCTTTATAGCTGGCATATTATTACCACTATTACCAAACCAAACGCGATTTTCAGCAATCATTCTATTCATAACTTCTTTGGTGTAGACCCAACATCTACCATTTGGCAAATTATGTTCTTTGCCGTTGGGAGCTGTCAATACATAAAACTGACTATCTGTACCATGTCCTGCCTGTGCAGTGGAATCTGTGGGTTTCCATATACCTCTTGGGTCATTATCTAAGTTTCTATAACGCGCATTCATTTCATCTGTTCGGTTAAGAAGGTTTGGATGCCATTGTTCTTTGTTTTTGGCATAGACAATAATAAAATCATGAGATTCAGAAAACCATTGTACCGCATTTTGAGGGCTATACCTTTTTTCCCAAATAACAGTATCGATGAAATTATTTGCTCCGAATATCTCGTCACATATAAGGCGCAGATTCGCCAACTCTGCATCATCAATGCTGATGAATATCGCCCCAGCGTCAGCAAGCAATCGCTGTAATAGCTTGAGCCGAGGGTACATCATGCACAGCCACTTATCATGGCGGCTCAAATCCTCTCCTTCTCTACCGACTACCTCGCCCAGCCACTTTTTAATTTTAGGGTCATTCACGTTGTCATTGTATACCCAACCCTCATTGCCTGTGTTGTAAGGAGGATCAATATAGATGCACTTAATTTTACCCTCATACTGTGGGAGAAGAGCTTTCAACGCTTCCAGATTATCCCCACGGATAATTTTATTTCCATCCGTGATTTCTTCTTCGGTCTGTCTATTGCCAATGTAAGTATACTGATGCTCCAACACCCGGTACGGTACTTCCAAGTGATGGTTGATAACTTTATCTTTTCCTATCCATTCAAGAGTTGGCATTGGATTGCTTCTCCTTTGATGCTATTGTGGTTTCAATGTGATCTATGAATATCTCAAACCTCTCAAGCCTTTCCACATCGGGAATATGTTCTGCTTAAACAGCACCTGTACGCGTCGGTAAGAGATGCCATATTTATATGAGCTTCCTGTGCATGAATATAGTTCATAATAGATTTCTCCTTCTTTTAATAAATAAGGCGAGAACATTTTCCTGCTCTTAGATGGTCTTATTATATCATCCAGATTAACTTATTAGTTAATTCAATTTCGAGGAAGACAGTTCTCAAAATCAATTATGACCTTCAATAGTACAGGTATGTAAATATTTTTGAACCCGTATTAACCAACAGCTACATTATTACTTGCTTAATTTTCTTATTGTTGATGCTTTCACATGTAGATCAACTTTTGATTATTTTTATTTACTAAATTTCCTAGGATTTAACAACTAAAGTAAGTAATTATTATTAATTTCATGACGACTCCTCCTGTGAGAGTTTTTCATATAATTTTAGCGCTTCTTCCCGTTCATAACAACTTCTACACAGTAAGCAATGGTTGCTACCAATGGCATTACAAGAAAATGTCCACGTAATAGGTACTTGAAGCTTATAAGCTTCTTTAATCACCTTTTGCCTTGGCTGTTCTGCAAAGGGAGCAATTAATTCATATTTGGCCATAGATTGCTGAAAAGTTATCACTATCATTGATAGCTATGATGAATGCCGGGATATACCATTTTCATAAGCAATCGGCCTTATCCTTCATTGGGTTTTGATGGGACTCAATGGGTAAAATTTCACTTTTGTGTATGCAATAATATGGTCTTGCATTTTTTCCTCCTACAAATGCAAATGCTGATTAAGCATCAGGCCTTCCTGAACTCCGTTAGGGTACAAATAGATTAGCTTCTTACGGTTGAATACCGGGTTGGTCTCATGAATGATACTGTGATGATTAGGGCATACGATTAGCTGGTTATTCGCGTCGTTGTTAAGGCTTTGGACAAAGTAGTCTATATGATGCGCTTCGGCAACTTTTGCACCATATTCTTCACCGACATATTGCCCACAGATTTGGCACCTGTAATCATAGAACAGTTTTAAGTTTTCGCCGATTTTCCGGCTGAGCTTACGGAACTTTAATATTCTTTCATCTTCAAAAATACTTGCGGTTTTATCTTCTATGTCATAATTAAATTTTGCTTCCATGGCTAACTCGGACTGGTTTTGGACTGCTTTCTTAATTGAGATAATATCTTCGGCTTCGATAGTCTCCAATATATAGGTATCCTCATAGGCGGTAGTATAAATCGCCAGATATTCCTTATATCCTTCAGGCAGTTTTATGATTGACCGGTTATCTCTAAGGCGGATTTCTCTTTGAGCCTTAATATAATTATAGCTTTTGGAGAAACAAGCCTTTAGAGCTTGGGCAAGATGGCCGTTTCTTGTATATCGAATTTGGAGAGTATCATTTTTCCTATTGAATCTGGAATCAAAATTTACATTACGTATTTGGGCGCGATATCCCTTTCCGTTGAGGTATAAGGTAATAGGTTTGACCTCACCTCTATGTAAAAATTTCCCCATGTTACGGGCAAAAATGACCTGATTTTCTACGGGCAGGGTAAGGCCTTCGGTTAATAAGGACCAGTTGACTTCAGTTTTGTAGACGTAATTTTCGTGAGAATCCAATAAATGCAGCTCTTTTCGGAAAGTTATTATCTTATGTTAATCAAGAAATAGAATCAGATAATATGGATAATAAGCAGTTTGTAACTATGCAACTTTTAGTAGGGTAATAAAACATAATGGGAAGTCACATAATCCGTTTCATACCTTCATTAAGCCATGATACTGCCTATGTTATTTGACCACTGATCTTCAGAGTGTTTATATGCCGAAAGAGGTAACTTGTCATGAATTATGTGCTCAATTTCCTAAAAAAATAGGTTAATCATTGGCTATCCGGATTAAGAATTTCTTTAGTCCGAGATATTTGTCTCCTTTTGGCATGATTTTCTTCCTTTCATATATTACTCCTGAACTGCTCTAGTATTTTGGGACTCTATATAGATTATCGCTCTTAATCGTACAAAATGAGTTTTTATTTATACCTTCTATTCAAATCAAAGTTACCTATTATTAAGTTCGCGAAGCAGATCAACATTCTCTATATAATCCTCTTCGCAGAGTAATTCATATTTTTCATTTGCGAGCGTAATCACTTTGTCAAAATGGACATTACTAGCTTCTTCAGTAAATCCAATTCCAGAGACAATAAGTTGGTTTGAGGAAATGCGTTCGCAAATATACTTGTAAATCTGGTTCCTTTTTTCATCGTCGGTCTCAGCATTATTAGGACTGTCAAATACGACAGGAAAATTAATAGCATCGGGATTGAACTCGTGCTTTAACTGGATCAAATTTACATACCAAATAATTGTGGAGATAGGGTTGTTGCTACCTCCAGCCGAAAATGTCCGCTTGATATTTTCAAAGCTTTTTGAATCAATACCTTCAAGCCCGAACCAATTTTTGTCGCTGAGCATAAGTGTGTAATATCTTTCATTTATCTTTTTCTTTGCATCGCTGTATTTACGTAGTTTCTTTTTAACTACCTTTGCGTCAGCTTCATTCGTGGCAATTGATCCTTGCACGGCGTGAAGATCGTCTGAGATTTTTTCTTTGATGTCAATATATCCTTTGTGACGCATAACATCATTAATTTCGGTGGATTTGATGCTTATTGAAGCTTCGTATTCTTCCAGTTTTATTAGCCAGTTTGAGTATTCCGCTTCAACAACCGTAATTTTTCGATCGATTTCTCCAATGCTGTACTGAATGTCACTACTGAGCAAAATGATGTCGTCGCCTGTATTATAGCGTTTTATACGAATATCCATAGTGTCATCAAGATTGGATTTACAAAGAGGGCAAATATGCTCTTTTAGAGCAGCAATCTGCTTTTCGTTTTCCTTATCAAGAAGACTCAATGCACGTAGATGATATTCCAGATCAGCCCTATCATTGCGAAAGTTAACTAACTTTTGACGAAGATCATTAAGCGTGTGGGCAATCGTGTTGTATTTATCTTTCGTTCGGCTTACGTCGGCGCGAAGATGTTCAATATCCATCGAATATGAAACATCGTTAATGCTTGCGTAAACTCTGTCAAGCATCATAAGCATCATGTCTTGTTCTTTTGATAGTCTTTTGCCTTCGGTCTCTATTTTTTCTTGCTGCTGGATCAAGCTGTAATAATTATCGTCGAATGCTCCGAAATGGTAATAAAGAACGTTTTCCTTAAAGTCAGGATATTCACTAAGCCTCTGAAAAGAAGCGAATTGCGATCCGTTTTGTTTATCCTGATCAACAAAGTTTAAGAGGTAATTGTAGGCGGGAGGAGTAACTTCCAACCTTTCGATCGGTTCGTCATCCTCATTATTATTTCTCTTGGGGAGTTTCACTGCAAAGTGGAATAACTCATATAATCGCTCTGCCAGTTCATGACGAGAGACAGACGTAAACATCAAGTCTTTATTGGCGTCGAAAACTTTAAAAAGCTTATTATGCCTAAATATATAATATCCGTCATCACCGATCGCAAATGAGAGTATGTACGTCTTGCTTGCATCGTCCCATTTATCCTCAAAAAAGCAGTCTGCGCCCATGGCATGATACAGTGATTTCATGATAACAGATTTTCCTCTGTCCGTACCATCTGTCGAACTGGAAGTGATCATCGTCTTGCCAAGTGAAAACTCAATTTTTCTTGCTTTCTTTTCAATACTCGAAAAAAGAAACAGTTCCTTAAAAACAAGCTTACGCATATTTTCCGCCCTCCCAACGCTTGATGATCAAAAGCAAAAAAACGTACTTTTCCTCTTGGCTGTATTCGATTGAGAATCTCGAGCCAAATTGCTGCAGAAGTATATCCGCCATTTGCTCTATTGTGACGTCAGTTGCTATTTCTTTAATATATCCAGATATCTTTTTTTCGCTTTGTTGGAGTTCCTTTGCGGAGTATTCGAGCTCAACAATTTTCGCCAAAGCTGCTTTGAGCTTTCCTTTTTCTCTAATTGTCAATTGCCGTTGATCAATGAGCACACGGACCTGCTCAACAGAGTCATCAGCTTTTTCCATATGTCGGTCAAGCATGTTATCGAGCTCTGATTTTGTAATACCTTTTCGCTTCACCAACTCATCGTAATTAAAGGCTGACAATTCATAACATGCTCTTTCCTCCACAGTATCAACAATTAATCGATATAAAGCATTTGGTTTAATTGGTTCACAACCTTTGATTTTCTCAAAACTGCCTATTATTTTACCTTTAAGGTCATTTTGCGGATAAAGTAAATTCATAGATGTATATATGTAGTGAAGATTATTTAAATCGACATTGCTGCGTTTTAGCTCATTCTGTAGTGCTTTCATTATCGTTTTCTGGCTTGTGTCATCCAAATCAGTAAAACAGAAAGTCTCAACGTCGGCTTTCGGGGTTTTACCGATCTGAAAGAAAGCATTGGATACCAACGCACACTTGATTGGTACATCTGGCGATGAAGCGTCTTTAAGAAGATAAAGCTTTGCTATGATGCTCTGCTTCCCATCAATCTTTTTTAATGCAGTGAATTTATAGGGCGACTGCACCTTATGCGTTTTAATCTGGTAGAATTCAATGGAATTGCTAAGATGTATTTCGATATCACACTTGTAGTCAAAAACAATACAAAAATTCTCCCTATCGAGGAGGTCAAACATTTTGCTTATTCCCCAGAATAACTCTTGACGAAAGCGATTCTTGCTCATCGAGCCTGACAGGTCATGGGGTATTCTGCTATAAGTGTCAGCAAGTTCCAACGAATTCACCTTCCTTTGTATGTAAGAATATGTGGCTTAAGATTCCCATTATTGCTATATCACGCATAACTCGGTACTGCCCATTATTATTGATATTGCGAATTTGAACAGTTTAATAGTTTGGAAGTTTAATGCCACGAAGATTTCTATAAGTATCCACAGCGAATGTATCAGTCATTCCTGCAATGTAAGATGTAATACTTAAGATTGCATCATAAGGCTGTTTATCAAAATCAAACTTATATTCTTCAGGTATTAGCTGTAATATCTTTTTGCTACTTTCTTTCGTATTTTCTTTTAAGGCAGAAAGAAATATATCAAGTAAACCAGGTAATACTTCGAAACCTGCAGCTTCAATTTGTATAACTGGCAGATGTGAATAAATCTTAGCACTTGATATTTGCCCTATCTTCTCCATTACTTCATTTGATTCAATGAGTTTACATATTTGCTTATCTAATTTGCCGGAAAGAATATCCCTTTCATTCTTAATAAAAACATCAGTAACTTGATAAATTAAGCTATTCACAGCCTTAGCCCGAAGGTAACCTATTCTTTCTCTCTCATTTAAAATGTTGGTTAAGTTGTTAATATCCGTATCACCGGATGAAGCTTTACATACTTCAATAAATAAGCTAGACGCTTCTTCAAATGAGATAAGTCCATGCTTATAGCCATCTTCAAGATCTATAACGCCATAACATATGTCATCTGCAGCTTCTGTTAAAAAAGCCAATGGATAACGATACCATCTTCCACCATCTTCCTTAATATTTATATCTAAATCTTTTGCAATTTCAGAAAATACGTTTACATCACATTGAAATAGGCCAGCTTTTTTCTCACTAGCAACTTTTTTCTCATTATAAATGTTAATGGGTCTCGGATACTTTGTGAACGCAGCCAAAGTCGGATAAGTTAATCCATGACCACCAGCCACATTTGTCTTTTGGGGATTGCTGTATGTTAGGATATGAAATCCCATCGCATTACCTTCAAAGTTCTGAAAATCAGCTCTTTCATTAGGATTAATGCCTTTCATTATTTCGTCACCACGTTCACTGTTGAAAAACTCAGATATTGCCTTTTCCCCAGAATGCCCTAAAGGTGGATTCCCGATGTCATGCGCTAGACAAGCTGCACAAACAACTGAACCGAATTGTAGCTGCTGAATAGTGGGGTCTTTCTTACTTAATTCATTTCCGACAATAGTACCTAATGATCTTCCCACAGATGCTGCCTCTAAACTATGTGTAAGTCTTGTATGAATTACATCGGTTTCGGGAAATGGAAAGACTTGTGTTTTCCCATTTAGTCTTCTAAACGCAGCAGAAAAAATTATGCGGTCAAAATCTCTGAGAAATTCATTCCTATCCGGACTATGAGCGCATTTTTCTTTGGGACATCCCAAACGATAAGGCATTAGAAGCTTTCCCCATTCCATTTGAAATCCTCCTCAAAATCGCATTTCTATCTAGCAACGGATGGTTGGTTCTTGGCGCTATCTGTTATTGATTTAATATTACAAACAAAAATATTTTGTATTTAAAAATCTAATTGGTATCATCAAATGTACTTTATGACTTTTAGTCAATTTCCCATTATATACATAATCCTACTTTCATTTAAGGACTATTCTCACCATCTTGCTTGCCTTTCCCAACCTCTCCGCCACTTCCACATCCGCCGGGCAAAACGTATACCTTCCCAAATCCTCCGCCCTCACCCACCGTATATCCTGATGCACCGTTCTTTCCAGCTCCCCCTCAACAATCCGTCCCTCAAAGAAAGTAAAGCACATCTCTTTATCTCCATAAGTATGCCGACTCTCAGCAAAAACCTCTCCGACCTGTATCGTCACGCCCAGTTCTTCCTGGCATTCCCGAACCAAGCATTCGGCTAGAGTCTCCCCTTCTTCCAGCTTCCCGCCCGGGAATTCCCAGAGCAGTGGACAGCTGCCGCTGTTGTCTCGCTGACAGATTAAGATTTTTTCATCCTGTCGCAGGATCGCTGCAGTAACCTGTGTTATTTTCTTTTCTTCCATCGTCTCAACCCACTATCAATTGATTGGTTTGATGTTTTTGAACTACACCCTTAAACATTTCATAGCCCTATATTTTCACTTGGCTAAAATACCCAATTTTGTTTAATTCTCTTTTATTTTTCTATTTCCTTTTCTTTTTTACAATAAATTGCAAAAAGATGCTGCAAGTTATACGCAGCATCTTTTATGTTATTATATGGTTTATTCTGGTAATTTATGTTATAATAACCCTGCAACAGATGGCGTGCAGGGCGGTCGGCATTCCCTCCGGAAAGGAGGTGATGCCATGGAAGTATATCAAACATTAACACTGATGATATCCTTCGGAACATTGGTGGTTTTGATACTTTCTTTCCACAAACGGAAATAGACCGCCCAACTCACATGGATAGCGGTCTATCCGTATTCATCTGCCGACCGCCCTTAAAGCGGCTGTTGTGAGGAATCATGTTACTGCATGATTCCTCTTTGCTTATATTATATACCATATTGAAGTTAAAATACATAGCTACTTGAAAATTTTGTCAATTATACATTCCCTGAATTATTTAAATACTCTTTCTACATTAATTATACCAAAAACATTTCTCTAATAACATTCTTATAATTATCCTATATTTTGTGTAAGATAAAACTTATCAAACTTAAGCCAAACTTAGGGGGTAAACTTTTGGAACGGGACCGCCTTGATCAAGATTTTGAAATCAGACGCCTGGAGCAGGTGCTGGCTCTCGCCCGGGAACAATTAGACTGTGCCCTGCAAAAGAGCGAGGAAAATAAAGACGCCATTATTGCCGCGAAGTTAGATATGTGGGAAGATACTTCCCGCTCCATCTCCGGTCTTTGGAATATGGATAATTTCCATGAGCTGGTCGAGTTGAGCCAGTACGCCAATCCGGTGTCGGAACGGGTGTCGGATTACGAACGGGATGCAGCTAAGATCCTGGCTTTAAAAAGATTGCTCTATTCCCCCTACTTTGCGCGGATTGATTTTCAGTTCGCGGGCGAGGAAGCCTTTGAGAATATTTATATCGGGCGGTCTTCGCTGCAGGACGGCCTAACCCGGGAAATGGTTGTCTATGACTGGCGCTCTCCCATCGCCAGTGTCTTTTACCGCTTTGGCCCGGGGAAAGCGTTCTATGAGTCGCCGGGCGGTAAAATAACGGGAGAGGTGCATTTAAAACGCCAATACGAGATCAAAGATGGCAAACTGCAATATTTCTTCGATGCGGATATTCAAATCATTGACGAATTCCTGCGCGAACTGCTTTCCCAGAATGCTTCCCCTAAAATGAAAACCATCGTCGAGACCATCCAGAAAGATCAGGATATGGTGATCCGCGATCTGGAAACGGATTTGCTGATGGTCCAGGGAGCTGCCGGAAGCGGTAAAACTTCGGTGGCGCTGCACCGCGCGGCTTATCTGATGTACCAGGGACTGGCGGCCAAGCTGGCTTCCAATGAGATCGTGATCATTTCTCCCAACACCCTGTTTGAACAGTACATCGCCAATGTCTTGCCTGAGCTGGGCGAGAAAAATGTCCATTCGCTCGTCTTTGAAGAAATATTCGGCAAGGTTTTGCAGACTGGTTCTATCCAAAGCAGGAATCAATATTGGGAAGGCCTGCTCTCCCCCGGCCAAAATGACCGAGCGCTTAGTTATAACGACAAGAAGCTCGCCAAACGCAGCATGGCATTTAAAGGCTCCGGCCTGTTTGCTGAGATTTTAAGACGTTTCATTAAGGACTTGCCTTATCGCTGGCTGCCGTTTGCCGATATTTATTATGACGGAAAGGTCGTCGCGGACCGGCAATTGCTGAAAGCCAAAATCCTTAAGGGCGATCAGGAATTCCTGCTGAGCGTACGTTTAAAGCAATTGGAAGCGTCGATTCTGCAAATTGTCCATGAACTGCGTCCCAGCCGTCAGGAAAAATTAAAAAAGTTTATTCAGGCCAAACCCGAGCATGAATTTGAATGGAAAGAAGTAGCCCGGCGGTTATCCATCCTGGAAAGCACCGCCTTGCTGAAGAAGATACGAAGGTTTACCGAGCTGGATTGTCAGGAACTATACCGGAAGCTGTTCAGCGATAAAAGCTATTTTTATCATTTAGCCGAAGGTCTGGAGCTGCCTGATTGTATGGAAGAGATTTTGGACTTCACCAGAGAAAACCTGCAAAAAGATGGTTTGCTTTATGATGACGCCCTGGCCCTTACTTTTCTCCATATCCATATCAAAGGATATACGGCTTACCGTGATATCAAGCAGGTTGTGGTCGATGAAGCCCAGGATTATGATCCCCTGCATTTTGAAATACTCCACGGTCTGTTTCCCAAAGCGCATTATACCATCCTGGGCGATATTCATCAGACGATCGGCAAACAGGAAGATTCCGCACGCTATGAACAGATTGGCAAGATATTCGCTAAGCCGAAATCCACGCTGGTGACTTTGGACAAAAGCTTTCGCTCCACCAAGGAGATCTTGACGTACAGCGCCAGGTTTCTTGACCAAAGCGTTAAGCTCCATCCTTTCGGGAGATCGGGAGATACGCCTGCCGTGTTTGCGGCGTCAAACCGGGCGGCGCTGACTACTCTCCTGCTTGCGGAAATGAATACCTGCCGGGAAATGGGTTACCAATCCATCGGGTTGATCTGTAAAACGGAATACGACGCCCTTGCCTTATATGAGCAGCTCAAGGACCAAAGCGATATTCAGCTGCTAAAAGGTGACGTTCAATTTGATTTAAACGGCGTATTCCTGATCCCGGTCTATCTGGCCAAAGGCCTGGAATTTGACGCCGTACTGATCTGCGAGGCCGATCAGGGGCATTATCACAGCACTGATGATCAAAACCTTTTATATGTTGCCTGTACGCGGGCGCTGCATCGACTGAACCTGTTTTATACCGGAGAGATCAGCCCGCTTTTATAATACCGCTATGCCAAAAAGCAATCCATCGAAAATAACGATGTGTAAAGGAGTCTTTTCATCTTCTGATTGCAAAAAGATGCTGCAAGTTTGAAGTTCGCAGCATCTTTTCTGTTAATATATGGAGACTCCCTCGCCCAGCCACGCTTTGATGGATCGGTACAGGTTCTCGGTTTCTGCCGGGGTCTTGCCGTTGACAATGACATATCCTGGATTGTCCCCGTCCAGCTTGAGGACAATGTACGCTCCGCCCTGGCTGTACACATAGAGCATGCATTTCCCGTATCCCTCGACAGTGAAATGGCCGAAACTTTTGCTTTCTCCGCCGTAGCCGTTGGTACGCAAGCTTCGGGGCAGGCTTTCCAGGGTGGAAACGGATACGATCCGGTCTTTTGCAAGGCTTAGGTCATACATCGCGGCGTCGATGGTGATCTGGGAACCGTTCTCCGTGATCACATAATCCTTGGCGCCGCCGTAGAATACAGGAATCAGGGCAGCCAGGACCAGCGCCAGGATACCGAAGCCGACGGCCTTACCGACCGGGTGGGCGAGATTAATGGTGAAGCCCATGCCCGCGATCCGTTTGGGTACAAAGATTCTGGGATCACTCGGGTTATAGTAGCATCCCCATTTGTAAGCGCCTTCTTGTTCGGAAAGATGGCTTTCGTTTTGAAGTTCAGGACCGAAGAAGTGATTTTCAGCAGCGCGGATTTTTTTCTGCTGCCAGTAGGCAATGAGGAGCAGCGCGGTGATCAAGACAAACACCGGCAGTATAATCAGGATACCATCTCCGGCGTAAAAGACGGAAAAACTGAACAGAAACCAAAACACCAGCATCGTCAGCCCGCTCAGCGTCGCCGCCTGCGTACGGATACGCTCCTGGGTTCTGGCGCAGACCTTATTGATCTCGGTGTTCTCGCTTAAGGCCGGGGTATGACTATTGCGCATCTGGTAATACAAGAAAATCATATTCAGTTGGCAGAACGGACCGATCATGCTGAAGACAACGGGATAGAACGCCCGCGCCGTCGGTGAGAACAGCAAGTAGAACGTCGGAATGAAACTCAGGAGCAGAAACAACCAGGACCAAACCGCGGAAACGCCTGCTTTACCTTTCTCTTTGACCACGTTCATATCCACGGTTACGATCCGCGAGCGCTGGTAGATCCAGCCTTTTTCCTTCTTCAGCGTCCGGAGCCTGCGCTGATAGCGGTGAACCGCCAGCCAATTGAAGAAAATATTGACCAGTACCAGGATCAGCAGGAAGAACTCCGTGAAGGATGCCGCGGCTGGAAGCAGCAGCAGAAGGCTGAGCCCTGCGGACAGCAGAAAGATGAGATAACACATCCGTTTGTAGCCGCTGATGATGTCCTGAACTTCCAATGATTGGGCATGGGTTGCGGACAGGGTTACGCCCAAAATCTGCTGATTTTGCTGGTTCTTATAAAAGAGCGTAAACGCAGCCATCGTCCCGAAAATCAACCAGGATAGGATGAGCAGTGTTAAAAGCATAAACATTCCTCCTTATTCGTAAACCAAGTCAATCAGACCGGATAGATGCGTTGTGATCTCCTGCTTGGACGCACCTTTCATCCGGGCCTCCGAAAGCAGAAGTTCCAGCCGGCGGTCAAAATCCTGATTAAAAACCATGCCGGTCTTGCCGCAATCTCTGATCTGGGCGCCGTGCCGCCGGTCAATGATGATGATGCCTTCGTCTTTTAAGAGGGCATAGGCTTTGTTGACCGTCATAGGATTCACCCCAATATCCTGGGCCAGCTGGCGGACGGTCGGCAGTGCATCCCCGGGCTTTAAATTCCCTTTGGCTGCAGCAAACACGATCTGATTGCGGATCTGCTGGTAAATCGGGATATCGCTGGTCATGTCGATCCTTAATAGCATGGGCGTTCCCTTCTTTGCGTTAATGTGTTCTTTGTATTGTTTGTATTATATAATATAATACAAACAATACAAAGATGTCAATAAAAAAATCACCTCCCCATTATCGCCTATTTATTAATAAACAATTAGGGGAGGTGTTTTGTTACACTTTTATGAAATTTTTGCCATTATCATCCATCTACTTGCCTAAGTTTTCAGCGATTTTCACAATTTCATCATAGCAATCTTTTACTTCACGAGTCCAATTAAATTTCCGTACCCTTCCCGCTCCATATCTTCTTTAGGCACGAACCGCAGCGAGGCGCTGTTGATACAATATCTCAGACCGCCGGATTCCCTGGGTCCATCAGCAAACACATGTCCCAGATGGGCATCGCCGGCACGGCTCCTGACCTCGGTCCGCAGCATGCTATGGGAAGTATCGGTCTTCTCCGAGACTACATTCGGATCGATAGGCCTGGTAAAGCTCGGCCAGCCGCAGCCTGATTCAAATTTATCCGAGGAGGCAAAAAGCGGCTCGCCTGTCGTAATATCCACGTAAATACCCGGCCGGAAAATGTCCCAGAACGCGTTATGAAACGGCGGCTCGGTGGCATTATTCTGCGTCACTTCGTACTGCGTTCCGGTCAGGGTTTGGCGAAGCCTGCCAGGATCCGACGCCTGATAATCGGCTGGGTTAATAATGGCCCCTGCCGCCTTCGTGAATTGATCCCTGCCAATGTGACAATAGCCGTCCGGGTTTTTATCCAGATATTTTTGGTGGTACGCTTCCGCCGGACAGAAGTTCTCGATTGCTTTTATCTCGATCGCGACAGGTTTGTCGTAGTTTTTTTGCAGTTTGGCCAGGGACCGTTCTATCACCGGCAGATCATTCATATCCGCATAATAAATCCCGGTACGGTATTGCGTCCCCTTGTCGCCGCCCTGCCGGTTAAGTGAGACCGGATCAATCGCCTGATAATATAATTCCAGCAAGAATTCCAGCGGCACAATCTCCGGATCATAGTCTACATACACCGTCTCGGCATGTCCGCTGCCGCGCTGACACACATCCTCATAGGTCGGGTTCGCGGTCTTGCCATTGGCATAGCCCACTTGCGTGGTACGGACCCCGCGAATAGACGCAATATATTTTTCCACACCCCAAAAACAGCCGCCTGCAAGATAAATCTCAGACATAACAGACCCTCCATGATATCAGATGATGATATCATTCTCCGCTGCTCAAAAGCTGCGAACCGAGCCACCATCCCCTACCATCCTCGATATTTTTATGATGCTAAGAATGATGATATTATATTCAAGTTAAAATACAATTTTATGGAATTAATATCTTTTGTCCCTCATAAATCAAATCTGGACTGGATAGTATATTTTTATTTGCTGCGTATATTTTCATGTAAAGTGAAGCATCACCATACTCTAATTGGGCTATTTTTGCCAGGGTATCTCCTGCTTTCACGGTATATATTCTTTGCTTTTCACCGGCAACGATATCCGGGAGCAGCCCCTCAGGCGGAAGGGTTAAAACCATTCCTGCGTATAAACGGTTATTATTCTTCTCAATAATATCACGATTTGCCTCATATATCTTACCGGAGTATTTGTAACTTCCGTAATGGTTTAAGGCGATCGTAGCTAACGTATCACCGGGCAGAACCTTATACGTGCTGTTAACCACTTCTACATCTGTTTTTGGTATCAGGTCAAGATAACTAAACGAGTTGCTTGAATTTAGCTCAGGCATTTGAATGTCCACGGGTAGGTTAATGTTTGTTATATCTGTATCATAGTTAAACGTAAGATTCAAAATGCCGGTAACATCCGATTGAATTTCTTCTCCGCCTACGGTATCATTCATCAATCTATTTAATGCTGACATATCGAGCTCTAGGTTGATACTTCCATTTTCATGGGTGATATAACCTTCGCTTGAAATCGTATACGTTAACTCGATACCTTTGTCCCCTAGAATAGAAACATCATTCAATTGATCCATGACTGAATTAAATTCAGTTAAAAACTCTTCATCAATAGAACCAAATTCCGATGAACTGCCTGAGAGCTCACTATACTGAGCAATTATCGTGAAGTATTCATTTAAAAAGTTCGACGCTTCTTTGTCCTTCGCAAAGTTATTAATCCCATAACGGATAAATTCCTTCAATTGTGCATCATTAAGTTTTATCGTATATTTTTGTGAGCCAAGGCCATCGTTTGCTGATTCACTAACGACGTCAATATTCGGGTTGAACCTTTGAACATAACTGTTTAGAAAATCAGTACTTTTTTTCTGTAGATCTGACTGCAATTTTATAAGGTTCGTTACATCCATATTTTTAAGATCCGTATTTTTCGCATCAAAAGGATTTATAACCATATATGGCTTTCCAGCATATCCAGGGGGTAAATAGGCTGCTGCAATTTGCGGGATTTTAAAGACTTCAATTAGCTTTGGAGTTTTCCCTGAGAAATCTTCATCTACCCAAAACGGCATGTCAATATTAAGACCGGATGCAATTACGTTACAATCTGCCTGTAATTTAGCGATTGTTTTCTCTTCGTTGCAATTCATTTTCAAAACGACATCGAGTTTCGCATTATTTAACATCTCAGCAACTGAATCGATTTGTTCTTGGTCTGCCTGATCAAACCCTGTGCCGGACATTTGAAGAGACATCGTCATATGCTGCTGCATTGAAGTCACATCTTGCATTTTCATATAGGCATTAAAGATTGCCAGCTGATTTTGGGTACAACCAGCTAATACCACAACGGATACAAATAAGACCGTAAGAATTAAGGCTGTTTTTTTTCTAATCTTCATATAGTTACTCCCCTCTCCACTATGTTGTAACTATATGATTCTTCAGCTTAACGCCAAATACCTCCCAAATTATTCCTATATTTCAATATTTTTGTACGCATAGCTTATCAGCCTGCAGATCATATTGAAAACCGTATCAATCAAAACTTGTTGTCAGAACTTGTTGTATGATACGACATCTTCTATTGGCTTGAATTCCGAATGTCCGGGGGAAGGCTTTGCAGCCGGGGCAGGATAACCCATCACCAGCAAGGCGACCGGCTCAATGTTGTCCGGAATCGCAAACTCCTCCCTAACAGCCTCAGGTATAAAGTACATGACCCACGTCGTGCCCACGCCCAGCGTCGTAGCCTCCAGCATCATGTGTGTTGTTACAATGCTCGCGTCGATAACCCCGCTGGTCTTGCCGTCGTATTCCCGTTGCCAGCATTCGTTCTTATCGTAGCAGATAAGCATTGCGGCAGGTGCGCCAAAGTGGCATTTCGTGCATTTTCTGAGCTTTGCCAATCCTTCTTCGCTGTTGATGACCAGAATCTTCTGCGGTTGGCGGTTGCAAGCAGTCGGCGCGAGGTGTCCCGCTTTCAATATTTTATTCAGCGTATCCTGTTCGATCGCTTTGTCGGTAAAGTTGCGCACTGAATAGCGTTCCTCTGCCAGTTTCAAAAAGTCTATATTCGTGTTCATTAATGTCCCCTCCATCCAATCAATGATCGTGTTATATAAAATTCCCACTTATCAACGATCTCCCGGGTTAACGGGCAGGCGAGCCGATGCCGATAACAGTAGCGTCGTTAGTGACTCCGGCGGGAAACCTGGCTTGGTTCGGATCGTTCTTTTCCGCCAGGACAATCGGACAATTGTTCTGGGCAGCCAACGGTGCAACCATCAGAGCCGCGGCCAAAGAGTAACCGTCAGCAAAGTAAACCTTGCTGGTATTAAGTCCCATCTTCTCGTTAAAATCCTGGTTGGTCACGTAGCGATCCACGCCGGACATGCGGCGGAATCCGTTTGTATCCTGGACTCTGGACGTGCCGCCCAAGATAACCAAATTATTGGCGTCTAGTCCAGCCTTTAGTAAACTCCAAGCTTCGGGATGATAGACACCGGCTCCGTCCGTTATGCGGATTAGCCATCCGTTGGCTGCCGCGTAGGGCCCGGCACTCACGGCGTCGGCCAGAGCATCAAAACCTACGAGGAATACCCCACGTGGATCAGCAATTTCGTCTCCTACCAGGTTCGCCGTCTCCGCGCGCCCTTCCCCCTGCAGCACTTTTGCCTCGAGATCGGGGATGGCTGCTTTCAATTTTCCAGACACGACATCCGCTTGGAAGCCGATGCAGTAAGCTCTTTTTGCTCCCAGCCGTTTTATCTCACCAATCACTTCGGCCGTCGGGACGCCACCTTCCACCATAAGGATCGGCGCCTGCTCCTGGCCGGCCAAGGGTGCTGCTGCCAGGGCGTCGATCAAATGGTTGTTTTCTCCGGGGACGACGACCACTGAATCAGCCTTTATCCATCCTTCTTGGGACACTTTTACCGAGGTAGCCGGTGTACTGCCCCCGTTAATGGTTCTGTCCGCAGTGATTCCACTCGCCGGCATGGCCGGCTCGGAAACTTTCAGCCGTACGACGGCGATGATATTGGAAAGCTCCCGTCCGGCGGGCGTTATGGTCCTGCCGCCCAGCCACAGGGCGCTGGAGGCGCCGCCGTCTAAATTCATGGCGTCTGTTAGGTTATACGCCTGGGCAACCTGAGCCAAATTTTTGATCGTAAGACCCGGCGTGGTACCGAAAACCAATTGTTTGTCGGTCGTCAGCCCGATGAACGAACGATTGCCGGCAGCCGTGGTGAGTTTCGGGTCGTTCCAGCCCTCACCGACCGGATCGGCAGTCACCTGTCCATCCAAGATGAGGCTCGGGCCGCAACCGGTGATGTTGGTCAAATTGATCCAATCAGCCGTATCATCCGTATTTGTGCGGCTATTCCATACTTGCCGCACAAAATCAATCGTCGATCCAACATGGAATAGCTGGCGGTAGGCGCTGCTAGTCGGCATCAACAATAAAAATCCATCAGCCGGAATGGCCGTATTGCCCTGGCTGATAGCTGTAACCGTACCTTTCTGCAGAACTTTCGCACCGCCCGCTGTATAAACGCTACCCGTCACGTCTTTGACATTGCGTACCACCACACAGACCATATCGGTATTCCCGGTTTCCGTACCGTAATCCGGGGTGATGATCGCCTCGCGATAACCTGTGTAGCCGGCTGGCCTGATGACATTCCAGTTGCGTAAGTAAAAGAGTTGTTTATAAAGGTAATTGCCTCCGGTAACGTCGACATAGACGTACTGCCTGAAGGCCACCCTATCAAGCTGCGCTTCGCCGGCGCTGCCGAAACCTATCATGCTGCTGGTTTCATAGTGCATCGTCGCCCCGTTATGTACCAAGGTCCCGTTTATGGGCTTCTTGCCTTCATTGTAGGCCTCAAAGAACGCGCCGTTGACTGCCGCCAATACTTCATACTTGTTTTTGTCTATGCTGCCGATGATCTGCTCGAAGGGCTTAACATCGCCGACTTTGCCTGCCGGCACGGAAAGCACACGGATATTGGGATCATTCAGATCGGCGCGCACCGCCTTAATTGTGGTGGATTGACCGGCAATACTGACGGACTTGTCGGCGCTCGTCACCGAGCTTGAGTCGGCCCAAACCGTCGGTGCCTGCCAACCCACCAGCACCAGGGTAAAAATCGAAATCGCAACCCATAATCTCTTTACCAATCCCTGTTCTCCTTTCAGATCTTCTCAGGATTCTTTGCGCTGATTCCCATTATTTGAATTCTACCCCATAAAAAAACGGCATGTCAACAGCCTATGTGCTTGTCATGCGCGTTTGAACGGACAAATCAAAAATAATATTCTAACGGTCTAGAATTTGATCCTCGGTATGTCCGCTTCCTTGAGATTGTCTCCCCAGGTCCAGAAATGGGCTTCCCCGTTGACTACCCGGAAAAGAATAAAGTTCGGATTATTCGAGGTATCAAAACCAAGGGCCTTGAGAAAAGGCCTTTCTTCCAGGGCCTTTTCCCTTAAAGCGGAATCCTCAACAAACTCCACATCGCCCATTACCCGTAAATGCTTGATGGGCTGCGAGGTGACAAAACAAAGTTCCACCTTGGAATTGGTGCGCAGTTGTTTATACAAATTCTTAGAAGCGGCAGTCGTAAAATAGATTCCGTCATCTTTCACCCACAAAGGAATCATTCCCCTGCCCCGGGGCTGGTCCCCCTCGACCGTACACAGGGTACAGGTCGCCTGACTCTCCATAATAAATTGCATACAATCCTTAAAATCCATTTCAGTACCTCCTTTAGATTTTCATTTTTTTAAAGAAAACGTATATTTATCGTATTTTTAGTAAATAAGAAGGGCTGTCCCTCCTAGATTATCCTATGAAAATTATCCTGATTGCTGAAATTTGACTTCTTCTATATCCCCGTCAATATCTAATCGTAAACTGGGGTTCTTTCTCTTATGATTTTGATAACTTTCATTAAATTTAAAGCCATTTTTAATATAAAAATCACAAACATCTTGATCGTTTTCCACATCAGCATCGACTGTAATAAAGCGGCAGGCTACCCCATGAGTTCGTATTTCTATACAAATACCGCGGGCTAATTCAACCATTAGAGACCCAATATTCGTATAGATTTCCTTATATTTCTTATCAACCGCAAGATGACCTATTTTGACAGCCAACAAAAATCATTCAACCGATATCCTTCTGTTAATTCAATCAGTTGAATGATATTTTGATGGTCATATATACTTTTCCTACTCATTAAATGCTCCTTTTAATTCTTCCGTAGTTTTAAAAGAAGACCATGTGCCTTTTTATTACGTTCTATCGCTTGAGGGGAAGGTTTTTTTCTTACCTCAGCCATTATTTCTTCAGCAAATTTTCCTTTAATCTCGGGAGTTGCGTTAACTCTTACCGCACTCATTGTTTCCCCTCCTTTTTTAAAGACTATCACTTTACCTTTTTTTATATCCATATTATACCACCCCATTTGTGTGTGTACAATATGTATAATTCCCTTTAGTACCAGTTTAGAACCAAAATATTGGGATTTCTCGATTATATATAGGTTTTTCCCTAGATGATATTGCGGCTCCAATCTTATATGCTCTTTTTATTCTTTGTCATTCAAGATTTCACTCTCCGGAAAAGAATATAAATAAATAGTTGAGTTTACCTTCATTAATCCTTCGCAAATACCTTTTTAATGGACAGATACTGATAACAGGTTATCCTCTTTTTCGTTTTTTTCCTTCTTTGCCTATATTATACTCAAAGATTAGCGGGAAACAAAACAAAAAGCCGGAACGAAACGAATCGCTCCAGCTTGAATTCCCGCCTTGTGAAACCTATTTTTTCAATTCTCTGACTGGCCTGGCCTCGATATACCCTCTGTAGCCCATGGGCGCCAGCTGGAATCGCGGGCCGTCCTCGTCCGCCCACTGAAAACCATAGATTTCCGGATTGTAACTTTTCATGACTTCCCATAATTCTTCGATCGCCTCGCCAAATTTTGGATCATCAAAAGGCTGACCCTGAAAAACCATCATCTTGCACGGCGACAGGTTCATGCTCTCGTAACCATCCGGAATTTCCCCTGTATAATCCGCCGGAACCTCAACCCCTTGGGCATAAAGCGACGTATCCGGCCGGCGCAAATTGTCCGGCAGCCACATCCCAATGGGTTCATAGATGGCTTCTTTAATTGCAGAAAGCTGTTCCCAGACAGCACACCCTACTTCTTCGCAGTATTCAAAATAATGGGTCGCTTTTAAGCCGCTTTTGAAGATCAGTTTCCGGGCGGAACGTTCCACCACTTGTACAAAGACCGTGTTTGACTGAGAATGATCAGACATATTGCTCTCTCCTTTTTGTTTCGTCAGGTAATAATCACGGACATAGCCGGGTATGAAAAGTTTAAGAGATGCCGTTTCTTTGTTTTGGCTGTACGTTTTGGGCGTAATTCCGAATTCTTTAGAAAAGGCCCGGGTGAATCCTTCATGGGAATCAAAGACGAAGTCGAAAGCAACATCAATGATTTTCCGATCCCTGTCCTTCAGTGTAACAGCTGCCTGGGATAACCTCAAAGCCCGGATGTATTCAAACGGTGCTTTTCCGATCAGCTCCTTAAACATTCTAGCTGAATGCCAGGGCGAATACCCCGCCGCCCGGGCCAGAGAATGCAGGGTAATGGGTTCGGTCAAGTGTTCATCGATATACTCCTGCATCCGCTGTACTGCCTTAATTTTTTCCCAGTTTTCCATGTTCTCACCTGCCAGTTCAAAGGATAACAAATATGCTTATTTTTTTCTTGACTTCTTTTGCGATTGTGAAGCACCGCCCAATTTTCTTTTCCTCTTTACAATAAATTGCAATGAAACTCTAAGGTATGGACTTTTTCCCAACCCTAAAACAATTCGAACTGACAATTGCGGCACGATTTAATATCACGGGTCTTTACCACATCATTTTCGCCGACACCGCCAAACAGCAATGGGGATTCCGGATGATGCGCAGCATCATTTTTCTGAACAGCGTTCGGGCTGAAATTCGCATAGCAGTACAGACATCCGTTTTTACAGGTATTATAAGCCCCGATGTCAACGCTTGTAACACAACCGCATTCCAGCCGCTGGTTTTTGTCTTTCTCAACGTTTAGATAATATCCGCCTAAACGTTCAAAGCGCTCTTTATCAATACAATGCGCCTGACGGATGCCAAATTTTCCGCAGTCAATATCCTCCGCACAGGTATCCATATCCATTCCGAACTGTTTTGGTCTCTGCAAACCGCTGCATTAATTCCACTTTCTGATCGGTTGTCGGTTTGATGATATTGCATGTCCGAAGGTTCCGCTCTGTATTTTGGTAAAAGTCTAAAAAACTGACCGTGCATTTTTCCGTGTAACCGGCGAGCTTTACTGCAAGCGACTTAAAAAACTTAAGATGATACGCCGTTGTATAATCCGTATTGAACAGAATCGGATCGTACCGCCAAATCACCTTGTCCTTGCCAATTCTTTGAGACAGTTTTTGAAATGTCGGAATAACAATATCATTTTTTGATGGTACGTTCGGTTCAATATCTTTTCCGTAGGCATTAAGGGTAAACTGAAAATAATAGGTGTAGGCTCTCAGCTCGTCCAACCGTTCAAGCATCGGTGCCGGATTTTTCGTCCAGAAAACAATACCGTCAACGACATCCGGCGAAAGGTCAATTTTACTGATTAGGTGAATATTCATCGGGTTACGGACAAGAACAGACTTTTCCTTTAGGCGACGGTAAAACCATTTTGCATAATATGCCGGGATATCTGTTCGCCTGCTTACACTTATGATCATTGTCGGTTTTCCTTTTTCAGATTACGCAAAACCCTCAGACTTTTGAGCGCAGGATGACATAACAAGAAGCATCATCAGAATTAATCCCAGACAAAGCAATTTATTAATCTGTTTTTTCAACGTGCGCATCCCCCAACTCATTCTAATTCCATTAATCCATTACATTAATGTTTAATATTTCTATATCTATCTTTCTATTCCTTTTTATTCCTTTTTATTTAACGTTTTTTAGAAACCGCTTACTTTCACATTGGATTGTTTTTGGCAGTAATGAGTTTATAAAAAAGAATGGCGTCCAAATGGCCGCCATTCTTTATTTACTGCTTATTTATTCTTTCAGAAGATCTTCAAATGCACTGATGAATCCACCCAGGATCGCATCTGCAAATTCGTCATCCATGGTAATTGTCCAACTATTATTATTCTTCACAAGATTCACTTCGATTGTGACTGTTGTTGTCTGGTCCTCATTGGCAATGGCGTCAAACAGTAGCTCCTGTATCGCCTGTTCAGCTTCTTCATCACTTAATTGTTCCTCTTCAGGCAATAATCCCTGTTCAATCGCCAATTTCATGACCGCATCGAGGTAAGCATCCAAGACGGCCGCGAAATCGGTATTGGTGATTTCCGCTGTCACGGTTGCCGTATCACCGTTTATGGCTGAAGACACAATGTTGTAATCGAGTTTGGTGAAGAAAGAGGCAATATTTTCATCGGTGATCGTGGTGCTGGTCGATTCATCAGAATTCATGAGTCCATCGTAGCTGAAATACCGGTCAACGGTATCCTGATCCAGTGCTTTGATCGCGTTCATCGCGTTGGCAAATGCTTCGGCGGGTTGCTCCAAAACGATACAAGAATAGATCTGATTCAGGACCAATGGCTTCACAACACTGGTACCGCCGACAGAATAAATTTTATTGATTTGTCCTACCTTACCTGCTAAAAAAGTTTCTACGGAAGGATCAATGCCGTTACCGACGAGCAGAATGGCTTTTCCTTGTTTTGCAGCTAACGCGGAACCAGCTAAGGCATCGGGGAAATTTAGCCCTGTGGCAACAAAGAGGGTATCCGTCGCTTGACCAAGGCCATTAATAATGTTGACTGCTGTTTCATAACGATTATTTCCGCCATAACGGGTTGGATCCGGAAGTTTGGATTCGACTTGCGCACTGATGACGCCAGTCCCGCCAGTAATAATCGTATCGGTTACTTGCAGTGTAGTTAAAGCTTCGCTTGTCGCTGCTGGTAGAGAATTTGTTTCGGATAACAGAATCGGTACACCGTTTTGCGCTGCCCAGGATGAGATCGCCAAGGCATCCGGGAAATTCTGTGCATAGGCGATGACAGCCTTTTTCGTCAACAGTTTATGATTGTCTTGCAGATATTTGGCAATATTCGCTGAAGTCTCATAACGATTGCCGCCTGTGATACGCTCGACCGTATAGTCCGCAGACAGATCCTCTTCAATCGCTGCGGATACCGCACCGGTACCGCCAAGGATATAGATCGTTTGCGCTTGGAGTCGTTCGATCTCCAACGCAGTGTCAGGAGAGAGTGATTGACTGTTCGTTAAAAGTATCGGGGCATCATAGGCTGCCGCCAGGACAGCACCGGCTAACGCATCTGGAAAATTGTTATCACGGACAAGGATAACGGCATTTGAACCTGCAGTCCATCCCTCCTTGGAGATTTCAATCGCAGTTAGCGTCCTGCTATCCCCTGCAAGTCTTTTATTTTCTACTGCCTGGGCAGCATATGCTTGTAAAGGCATCGCAGGAATTGTGATTGTGAACACCAGTGCCATTGAAAGCAGGAACTTCAGCCAATTTTTTCGAAAGCTCATTCTTTCTTCCTCCTAAAAATAGTAAGTAAGATATCTGGTGGATAATGGATAAGATATAAAAAAATAACACCAAGGAAAATTATATATTAAAACATGTTTTATTTCCTTCTGAAATTACAGGAAAAGATATTAGCAATGTTTGGCAATGAACAAATGAGCATTCGAATAATTTTAATTATTTCAATAAAATATCAAGCATTTTTTTCGTGTTATTTAAGAAAGAACGCGTGATTTGATAATGCTCCGTCTCTTCATAGCGTACCTGCTCGAATCCGTCACGAATCTGATAGATCAAGGCATCCGGGTAGGCCAAGATGATCGGGGAATGCGTTGCAATGATAAACTGAGATCCTTCGTTGATCAGTTCATGAATCCTTGTCAGCATCGACATTTGCCGTGAAGGGGATAACGCCGCTTCCGGTTCATCTAGAATATAGATACTCTCCCGACAAAACCTATTCTGAAAAACCGCGAAAAATGACTCGCCATGCGACTGTTCATGCAACGACCTTCCGCCATAGGCCCCCTCCAACATTAAATCTTCAACATTGGACGCAAAATTATAAAAGCTCTCTGCTCTAAAGAAGAAACCATCTCTAGGTCTTTTGGCTCCTTTAATAATTTTGATATATTGATTTAAGTCTGAATGCGTCGCTCTGGAAGTGAAATTGAAATTCTTTGTCCCGCCTTCCGCATTAAAACCAAATGCAACCGCGATCGATTCTAAAATTGTTGATTTTCCCGAACCATTTTCACCGACTATGTACGTTACTTTGGGGTGAAAAGACAACCTGTCTAAGTTCTTGATGGCAGGTAAATGAAAGGGGTATTCCGTAAAGGAGGGGACACGCTCCCTGTCTAATTCAATATAGCGTATGTACTGGTTAAGGCTGTTGAATTCCATTATTCTACCTCCTTAACGATTTGATCTAGCGGCTCATTGACTTCCTCCGGTTTCCGGTTAATTTAAGATACCCTCAATCAAAATCGTCTGTTGAAACAAAATAATGACCCCGAACCAGAATTGGCGATTACATGTACGGGATCACCAATCTTGCACAATATTAGTTTGAGTTCCTTGATAACGATGAGTAATTCATAATCCAATAAATAAACATACCTACAATTCTGAAGTCTTCTCGGTAAATTTGGTTCAGTTCTAATATATTTGTTAAAATATTAGCCATCAGCTACAGCCGAACGTGCTCAAGAAAAACAATCTTATTTGTCTTTTCATCGAAATAGAATTGAAAACGCTCCGTGCTGTTCTTCATAAATTTAGCCGTATCCCCATCGGTAATCATTTCCCGGATTGCTTGCCAGACCTTTAGCTTACCGTTCCTAATTGCTTTTTTCTCCAGCACATATTGCATGGGTTTGGATAAGGTTTGGCGATGGCTACACTACCATCGGGTTCTGCCTATTCCTGAAACGACCAGCGGCTGACTTCCCCGGTTTGCAGATTGATCCGGGCAAAAGTAGGGGGCTGGGCATTCTCGTCTTCCTCAATATAATAGCCATAGCCGTCCAAATAAAAAAGATATCCGTCGACGAGATACTCGGCTTCATAATCATCACAAGGCCATTTTACCCGGTATGTCCCCCTTTGACCAGTGGGCCCGCCATCCATCGTGTAAAAATAGAGCCAATCACCATACACATAGCTCATACCATCGAGTCCAAACCGGTCCATTTCCAGGAAAGCAAGTTTCACAGCTTTTCCTGCTTTTTGATCGACCCGGAAGACCGACCAGCCTGTGGAAGAAGGAATACCATTCGGACCCCGCTCTTCAGTCACAATGTAGAATTGACCGTTATAACGGGAGCCTCCTCCAAACTGTCCAAGGATAATATTTTCGCCGGTCCGGTTATTCAGCAAATGCTGCGTTTCACCGTCTTCGTAATCCGTATAAATCAGGTAGTCATTGTCGGCAGCAGTGATATAGGTGCGCCCTTGGGCCAGACATTCACTGCGGCTCCCGTCCAAGACCGCCCGGTAAAGGTCCCTGTTACTCAAGTGGGTGTAATAAATCCATTCGTCCTGAATGGAAAAGTAATTGCCGACGTTCTTGATCAAAATCTGGATGTTGGTGCCGTCTTTATTCATCGTACACAAATTTCCGCGCGGGGTCTGGTTAATATCGTCAAAGCCGATCTGATCGGTAAAATAGATCTTATCTTCTGTCAGCCACAGTTGCAGCGAAGAGTTCGTACAGATCTTTTCTGTGTTTCCCTTAAGGTCAACCCGGTAAATACCCCGTCCCAGATAATAGTAGGGCATATAGTAGACGTAGGTGCCGTCAAAGTAGAGCTTATGCACGGAGTGGGTCTTCACCAGTCGCCGTACTGTATTCTTTGCGGTATCCACCATATAGATCCCATCCTGCAGTTCGGCATAATAAATCAGGATGTTGCCGTTCTTGGCGAAAAACTTCCCGCTGTGCATGCTGTCGCTTTTTTCATCCGAGATAGCTGCACTATTCTCACTTGAAGCTCCGGTCTCCTGTAGCCCCGGCGCTATGTCTCCTTGGTTGCCGGTGTTTTCAGTTGCCGGAGATGGTTCAGCAGCACCGGCAGGACCTGTGGAAGACCCAGGCTGCGCAACGCAGCCTGACACCAGCAGAAGGATTAGCGCAAGGCAAACCCACCCATATTTCTTTTTTTTCATCCGGTGCACATTCATCTTATCTCCCCAAAACCTATTATTTTTTATATTTACTCACCTTCGTTGCTGGCTGCCGTACTCGTTACCAATAAATACCTGATTACTGCTTTCATAAACAGGCAGACTATAAGATAAACTCATTTTCATAGGAAGGATATGATCTTATGGCCTTACTTGGAAACCCATTTGTAGCGAATGTCCCTAAGCAGATGTCCAATGAGGAGTTGGCTCAGGCCCTTCGGGTTGATATTGCAGGGGAGTACGAAGCAATTATCGGCTATGAATCTCATGCTATGGCAACAAATGATGAGAGAGTAAAAAAGGTTCTCCATCATATTGCTGATGAAGAAAGACAACACGTCGGAGAATTAGAACAGTTGCTAGCCATGATTAGTCCAAAGGACTTGACGTCTATAGAAAAGGGAAGACAAGCCGTACAACAACAGCAATCTCAAAATTTTCAGGCCCCTATGCAATAAGGACTTTATTTTAGTAAAATTCTCCAAATAAATTTGTTCTCCTTTATTTTTCCCATGCTATCAGCGCTTGTCATAAAAAAACAGCCTTGTCCCAAGGCTGTCACTTCTTCATATTTCCTCACGTTTTAACTGCTCAATTTTCCACTGGCATTTCCATACGATCTTTAACATCGCTATAGCAATAATCCCAAGTAACACTGTAAAAGCCCCAAAGAGAACCTCGCCGCTTTCAAAGGCTGCCATCAACTCCACCAAGAAGCAGATGATCTCTATGGCCAAAAAGACGGTGAAAAAACGCTTGATCTTACTGTATTGCATGATTTTGGATTGGACATCCGTATACATCTCGAATGGCCCGTCCGCAGCCTTTTTCCGTAAAAAGACCCATCTGAACCACTGACCGACGACTTCTACGCCGGTATCCTCCATGAAAGATGCATAATCAGCCTTGTCCCCGTCCCATTTATCCAGTAAATCGATCTGATAATTGTACTCACCAGGGTCGCAGGGTTCAAACGTATAAAATCCAAGGAAGAATTTTTTAAAGGCCCATCCTTCCAAAGACATTTTTTGAAGCCAATCCTGTTCGGCATCTTTGTCATAATACCATTTGAATTTTATCATCTTTTAGATCCGCCCCTCATCCATCTTTTTTGCATTCTTGACAAGTTCATTCAGCCTTTGGACTTCGTTATGAAAGACTTCCGCACCCCGGCTCGTCAGAAGATATTCTTTTTTCTTTCTGGATTCCTTATCCTCACTGTATAAACAGATCCACCCCTTTGAAAGCATGGAATTAATCGCCCCGTATAAGGTCCCCGGTCCTAATGTGACTCTTCCGCCGGTCATTTCACCGATATCCTGAATAATCCCATAGCCATGATTCGGTGTGCGTACCGCCAATAAGATATAAAACAAGGCTTCTGTCAAAGGTGTATTATTGTCCAAACCAATCATCCTCCGATATATCTTCTAACGATATATAATATATCATCAGCCGATATATCTGTCAATATCTTTTGCCCCCTGATAAAAAAAATCCCGTGGACACTTTTCCACGGAAACACGCAGCATTTTGTTAAGCCGCCTGCTTAAAACTGTATTGCAAAGCGAACAGGCCTATAACCTCGCTTCTTCTAATTATTGATGATCGTTCCGCCGTTGATATGCAGGATTTGCCCCGACATATAGGCGGAATCGGCACTGGCCAGAAAAAGATAGGCAGGAGCAAGCTCCACTGGCTGGCCGGCACGCTGCATCGGGTTCGTACTGCCGAATGTACGGACTTCCTCTGCGCTGAAAGAAGCGGGAATAAGCGGAGTCCAGATCGGGCCGGGGGCTACGCCGTTGACCCTGATGCCCTGTTTGGCTAAGGATTCGGACAAAGACCGCGTAAAAGATACGACTGCGCCTTTTGAAGAAGCGTAATCAATTAAACGGACTTCACCTTGATAGGCGGTAATCGAAGCTGTATTGATAACCGCAGCGCCTTTTTGGAGATGAGGCAATGCGGCGCGGGTCAGGTAAAACATAGCAAAGATGTTTGTCCTGAATGTTCTTTCCAACTGTTCGGAAGTGATATCCAGAATAGAGTTCTGGGGATGCTGCTCCCCGGCATTATTGACCAAGATATCCAGATGACCAAAGGTTTGGATCGTTTCCCGGACGGCTTGATTGCAGAACATCTCGTCGGCGACATCCCCTGCGATCAGGAGGCAGCGACGGCCAAGCTGTTCTATTCTTTCTTTGGCATAAAGAATAGCAACGGCCCTGCCGATCCCACTGTCCCCTCCGCTGATCAGGGCAACTTTTCCCCGGAGTTTGCCTCCCGGCTGATAGTTGGGATCCTCAAAGGCAGGACTCGGGTTCATTAATGTTTCCAGTCCGGGCTGAAAATTCTGGTGCTGAGCAGGGAAAGTCGGCTGCGGAATGATTGCTTCTGTCATAAAGGTTTCTCCTTTTGTTTTCCCTTCATTTTCTCCCAAAAAAGCAGTATTCATTCCGCGAACCGTGCTGCGATCACACCATTCATTAATTTTGCGGGACGCTGCAGTGAAGCAATTGATTTTTATCTTTCATCTTTTCTTTTTATATCCCTGATTAACCAGTTAAGGCGAGAAAAAGCCGCGATGAAGGATAGCATACCCACTTCATCTACGGCTTATAGTTAGTTTTTGCCCTTGTTACCAACGGACAGCATTGAGGATGAAGAAAGCTATCCGATAAACCTGTCCAGCAATATGTCCTCAACATTTCTTCTTCCGTCGATTACTGCAAGTATCCATACTTTATTTTCTTCAATCTTATAAATCAGCCGCCATGGAGGGATTATTAATTCCCGATAAATCAAAATTCCGAAATAATTCAATTCCGGAACAATCCTTCCCTGGAGGGGTAATAGGTATAAATTTTCGGATTTTTCTTTGATGTCTGTATAGACCTTTCCCGCATTGATTGTACTGTCGATCGCAATATACTCTATTATTTTTTTTAAATCCTGCTGAGCGGTTTTGGTCCAAAAAACCTGATATTTTTTAATATTCATCGTTGCTCGTCCTGCTCAAGAAGATGATGATCCATACTCAAAAAAAAGTCATCCTGAGATAAAACATTTCCGTTAACGATGTCACTTTCCCCTTGCGTCAACAATTTTAGCAGCCCAAGCGTATTTTTCATTTTTTCGTAAGACTCCGTATCCAATAAAACAGCTTTGGCTTCTCCATTTTGGGTTACATAAACCGGCCTGCGGGACTCGTTCACTTGATCCAGTACCTCAGCTGCATTGGCTTTAATATAAGAAATCGGCCGAATATCATCCTTAATGTTCATAGAAACGAATCACCCCCTGTACAAATATAGTACTAAATTTAGTCCGGTTAGTCAAGAAATCTTAATCATTAGCCGTACAAACAGCTTTATTTCCTTTTCTAATAAGTCAAAACGGGCATAATTTTCTGATGTTGTTTATTTCCCTAACTCAAAAAGAACACCGCCAATATTGGTATACAGCCGTTTGTCGTTTGTAAGAATAAAACCCGAGCCAATTCCGTTTTCCGTATCATTCTGATAATTGGCGATCTCGATTTCCGTTACCGTATCGTCCGTGACTCCCAGACTGCTGAACTGCATCCGCCAATTGTTGTAAAGGTCGGTATTTGTCCAGATGTTTTCCTGATAAACAGGATTTTTGATCGTTCCTTTACTTGTGACGACTTGCTTATCGTTCACTGCGATCTCCTGGCCGAGATAGCCGTCGATTTGCTCCTGGCTTAAGCAGGTGACATTGGGGGTTGGAATTTCTTTCTTAATAATCCAGATTCCAAAATATGCACGAGTCGCCGGCGCCGATGCCGAGGCATTCGAAACTTCAGGAGCTGAAGCGGTGTCCGGCTTAGCTGAATAAATCAACTTTTCCATGGCTTGGCCCCTATAATAATATTTATCATACTCAAGATTTCCATTTGCAAGCCATTCCCTCGGCACAAAATCGTACTCGCTCGTTGCTTTGACGATCACCTTTTTCTCCTTGGTCTGGATATTGTAAAGGACCAGGTCTTGGACCCCGTTTAATTCCGTGGGCGTAACAGGTTGGATACTGCTGTTAACCATCCCGACGGCCACCCATTTGGAGTCCGGCGACCAGCACGGCCCGCCGGTGTAACCAAAATCCCCGATCGATTTGTCTTCCCGGGCGCTAACGATGATTCCTTCGCGCTGTACAGAAGTCCCGATATCGACAAACAGATAGCTGCTGTTCGGCGACCATAATAGTTTGCAGATCCTGTCGTTTACTCTCGGAATAAGCTTCGGCTCACTGCTGCCAACCTGCCAAAGGTAGAGCTGTCCCTCCCAAAGTTCCGAATTACCCTGGATATAAGCGACAAACCCGTTGTCGGGAGAAACAGTAGCTCCATAAATATTTGCCTTGTTGAGTTTTGTTTTGATATCGCTTAAAGTGTTTCCGGTGGAGTCCACCTGGTCTTGGACCGTTTCTTCAGTGCCCGTGCCGCCTGAACTGCAAGCCACCAATCCGCTAAGCAGGATGATGCTTACAAGCACCAGGGAGAATGTGATGACTCTCCGGCTTTTTACTTTCCTGCTCAAAATCTTTTGAAACCTCCCTTTCTTTTTCTTCCTTAGTTCTTAATTATACCAAATTTTCCTTGTTTTGATATCTAGCAAAACACCATTTTCCTGCCTCCGCCAGCGGGTCCGCAAACAGCCAAAAGGCAAGTAATTTTATTCAAACACTGCTGCCGTTTTTAGTGGTTGCCGGATTGGGGATAAGCAAGGGCGCTTTTTTGGTTTCGGCGTTTACCCTTACATCATCTGTTTTGCAGCCGGTTTTCGGTTACCTGGTCGATCAAAAAAACCAGCGCTGGCTGGGCTGTTAGGGCTTAGTTTGAAATCCCCAAAAAGCCCTGCCTAATCCATAAAAACTCAATGGTCATCATTCCTCTTTAACCTCTTTGTAAAACCGATTACCGGTTTCCGGTTCATAATAAACTTTAAATTTCTTACCGTTCACTGGGTCGATAAAAACCTCATCCGTAGCCATATACCCTTTGGGTATATCGTTTCCATGATTCTTTCGATAGCGTTTATCCCAAATAAACCATGAACAGAAGGCAATGATAAGAAATATCCCCACTTCCAATAATATATAGATTTCAGCCGTTATTCTCATCTTAAGCTTCTTTCTCCACCACAACCGCGGTTCCAAAGGCTACAATCTCACTCATGGTCTGTCCAATTTCGCTGGAATCAAACCTCATCATCACCACAGCGTTTGCTCCCATCGCCTGGGCATTCTTGACCATACGGTCTATCGCCTGTTTACGGGTATCTTCAAGCAGGGCGGTATATTCATGGATTTCCCCGCCGATAAGACTGCGCAGCCCAGCTATGATATTCCCGCCCAATCCCCGGCTGCGAACAACGAGACCGAACACCTGTCCTTTAACATCCGTTACTTTGTAACCTTTGATATTTTCGGTCGTAACGATTAACATACTGTCACTCCCTTTTTATTTTTATTTTACAGATCTTGTAGCCAGCTTACAATTATTTTTGCAATTTTTGACTCAATCCATTCTATTAATAAACAGCTGTTCCAAGATATCTGCTAAAAATGCCAACCGGAACACCTGCCGTTAAAATGATATTTCCTCTGTTTTATGGTATTCTAGGATTATTGCACACCATTAATCCTCAAAGGAGTTCCTTTCATGGCCTTATTCAACGTCACAGAAAGGGAGATTCAAGCCCTTGCCTCCAACCGAAAATCTTACGAGCTCGGTGTCATTTATGCGCAGAGCCGGAAAGTAAGCAACTTTAATTTTGACCCTGAGCAAAGGGCCATCAAAGCGATTGTCGCCGGCAATTGGCACTACGATGTCCGTATCGTGTTAAATCAGAGCGGGACCGTGAGCTCCGCTCATTGCACTTGTCCGGCCTACGCCGAATATCCCGGGGCCTGTAAACATGTCGTCGCAGTTTTAAAAACTGCACGGCAAAAACTTTCTGCCATACAGTCTTCATTTTCGGATTCCATCAAGGCCGGCAGTGAGTTCATGACCTTCATCTCCGACCGCAAGCAGGAGAATCCGCTGGAAGAGCTGAACCTCGAGGTGGGACTTCAGCTCAGTACGGTTTTTCGCAAAATAAGTGCCCAGCTCCAGCTGAAAGTAGGCCTAAAGCGTCCTTATGTTGTTAAAAACTTAAAGGATTTTTTACTTGCCGTAAAAAATGAGCATTCTCTGGACTTTGGGGCAAAATTCACCTATGATCCGACCCGTCACAAATTCAAAGAAACTGACGCGCCTTTGATCGCCATGCTCCAGGATATGCTGGCCCAATATGAAGCTTTCCAGGAAATCAGGAATGTCTCCAATTTTGCCTATACAGCTTCTCCGTTCAGTCAAAAACCGTTTGTACTCAGCACTTACTATTTGAGCAAATTATTGGATGCGCTGGGATCAAAGCCTTTTTCCCTGCATGCCGGTTTTGCCAACGGCTATGAAACAACCGAATTTCTGACTGTAAATATCAGACGGAAGGATATCCCGCTAGACTTTTCCGTTGAGGCCGAAGAACAAAATATCCTTCTGTTGCTGCAAAATGAACTGCCTGTCCCGTTAACCGCAGATGGGAGATATTATCTTTACAACCGGCAGATTTATCAGGTCTCTCAGGAGCAAACGGAATTCCTGCCCAACCTGCTCAAAGCCCTGAACGGCAAGCAGCGTCCAGGCATTCTGTTTACTGCGGCGCAAAAAGACCGGTTTGCTTCAGAAGCCCTCCCGTTGATGCAAAAAATTGCGACAGTCCGCGTAGAGCCAACACTTGCAGATAGATTTATCCGTGAGGATTTGCAGCCGAAGATCTATTTTGACCGGGCCGGAGAAAACGGAGTTACAGCCCGCCTGGAATTTCATTACGGGGAGATCTCGATTAATCCGTTTTCTTCACGCGGGGGCTTCCGGACTGCGCCAGGTGATGATCAAATCCTGATCCGGGATCTTGAGCAGGAAAGAAAAATTCTGAATATCTTTGAACAGGCTGATTTTATCGTATCTGAAGGCAAAATCAGTCTGGAGGATGACGAGAAGATCTTTGATTTTACCGTCAAGGGATTTTCGGAGCTTCAAGATTTGGCGGAAACCTACTATTCCGATGATTTCCGATTGAAAATTCAAACTTCCGCCACCTTTTCCGGCCGGATTCGTCTGGATGAATCCCTGGATATGCTGGAAGTCTCTTTTACCTGCGGTGATATTGATCCGGGGGAATTAGCTGATATCTTTCAATCCCTGCAGATGAAGAAGAAATACTACCGCCTGCGTGACGGCTCATTTCTTGATTTGCAGCAGCATGACCTGGAAGCCATGAGCAAACTTCTCGATCACCTGGATCTGAAGGGGCAGGATTTAACCAACCAAACGCTTCACCTCCCGAAGTTCCGGGCCCTGTACATTGACAGCTTCCTCAGGCAGGCCGAACTTTCTGGAATCCAACGCAATAAAGCTTTCAAACAACTGGTCCAAAGCATCCTGGAACCCCAGGACGGGGAATATGATCCTCCGCTGCCGCTGCAGCAGGTGCTGCGTGATTACCAGAAAACAGGTTTTAAATGGCTGAAGACGCTTGCTTCCTATGGTCTGGGCGGTATCCTTGCCGATGACATGGGTCTCGGCAAAACCCTGCAGGTTTTAGCCTTCGTTCTATCGGAAAAGCTCACTGCCGCCCAAAATCCCTCCTCTTTATTACCGTTTTTAGTCATCGCGCCGACTTCCCTGGTCTACAACTGGCAAAGTGAAGCAGAGAAATTTACGCCTGACCTACATGTGCTCGTCATCGATGGGCAGCCTGCCGAGAGGCAGGAACAAATCAGCCGGATTACGCCAGCTGATCTTGTTGTCGTTTCTTATGCCGTACTGCGCCGTGATATTGAGCAATTTTCCAAGTTGGCATTCTCCTATTGTTTTTTGGATGAGGCCCAAAACATCAAGAATCCGCAAACCCTCAATGCCAAGTCTGTCCAGAAAATTCAAGCCAAAGGATATTTTGCTCTAACCGGAACACCCATTGAAAATTCCCTGTCGGAGCTCTGGTCCATCTTTCATTTCATTATGCCCGGCTATCTGCCTAGCCACCAGGAATTTCACAAGAAATACGCCCTGCCCGTGTCGAAAGGAGACACGGAATCTCTTCAGGAATTGAGCAGGCAGATCAAGCCGTTCATCCTGCGCAGACTGAAAGTTGATGTCCTAAAAGAACTGCCTCCCAAAATTGAAACGGAGATCAAAGCTGCTTTGACAGATGAGCAACGAAAAATCTACCTGGCCTACCTCCAGCAAACGAAACGTCAGCTTGCTGAGGAACTGGCTGTCTCAGGTTTTGCCAAAAGCCAGATTAAAATACTGGCAGCCTTAACCCGCTTGCGGCAAATCTGCTCCCACCCGGCAATGTTTATTGAAAATTATACGGGGGGAAGCGGCAAGATGCTGTTGTTTCAGGAGATTTTGACAGAATCGCTGAACGCCGGCCATCGGATTCTGGTCTTTTCCCAGTTTACTTCGATGCTGGATCTGATTCAGAATGACCTTAATCAACATAAGATCACGCACTTTTACCTGAGCGGTTCTACCAAGGCTCTGGAAAGAACTCAAATGGCCCAAGCCTTCAATGACGGTCAAGGCAAGGTCTTTCTTATTTCTTTAAGAGCAGGTGGGATGGGCCTTAACCTGACGGGCGCCGATACTGTCATTCATTTTGACCCCTGGTGGAATCCGGCCGTTGAAGACCAGGCTACGGACCGCGCGCACCGGATCGGGCAAAATAATTCGGTTCAGGTCATCAAGCTTTTGACCCAAGGGACCATCGAAGAAAAAGTCAACGCCTTGCAGGCCAAGAAGAAAAAGCTGATCGATTCCGTCATCCAGCCCGGAGAAACGATGTTGTCCAAGCTAACAGAACAGGAGCTCAATGCGCTGTTTGATTTTGACTAATAACTCTCTATTTTTTTGTTAAACAACCTGATTGGTAGGAGGATTATACGCACAATTTGACGCTAAGTCACCCTGACTCCTTTCAAAAAAATTTCTGTGTCAGAACTGGACAATGTTCATATGATGTACCAGGAAAAAGTCTGTCCTAATTTTTGGAGGGTGATTATGTGTTCAATAAATATGGTTTCCAAAAAATAACTCCCCGAAACGGTTTTGATACAAATCCCAACAACGCCATGCAAAACAATTATGCCTGGTCAATGGCTGAGATGGGAGAATATCTCTATGTAGGGACCGGAAGAAATATTCTCTATAACATTCTCCTGACTATTAAGAATGCAGGAATATTGGGGGATTTCGAAATCCCGAAGGAGCTAACCCCTGAGGTTGTCGATAACAGAGCAGAAATCTGGCGTTATAACAAAGCGCTTCCCCATGCCGGTTGGGAGAAAGTTTTTAAAGCTCCAGCTGATTTCAATATTATCCAAGGTTTTCGGTATATGATCCGTTATACCGACCTGAATGGTCAAACGGCGCTTTATGTTGGTGGGTATTGTCAGGGTAAGGTAAGGACATTTAGGTCCACAGATGGATTGTCCTGGCTTGAAATACCCAATGATAATCTTAACGGTACTTCCACAAGGGCAATGGTGATTCATACCAACGAAAAACTCTATATGTCAACTGTAGATGAGATCTCTCAAACTCTAACTGCTCTGATTTATGAATATATCCCTCCTACCGTTCACTTTCCAAATGGCAGATGGGAGCAGGTTACAGGGGATCCAAGCAACCCGGGATTTATCCAAGGTAAAAACCCAAGCGGGCAAGTAATGATGATGGCAAGCTTTAAAGGACACCTTTATGCCGCTACCTCTAATCTGGTGGAAGGATTTGAACTTTGGAGAACTGAAGGCACAGGACCCATCATTAATGAATGGAAATTGGTGATCGACAAGGGAGCCGGTGATGCGCTTAATATTATTCCCTTAACACTTGGAGCGTTTAAAGATTATTTATATGTTGGCGCCATTATGTTCCCTCTTCTTGCGCAACAGCCGATGAATCTCTCCGCATTTAAACCCTTTGACCTGGTGAGGATAGACGCGCAGGATCATTGGCAGCTGGTAATCGGGGGCAAGGCTAAAAAGCCTACCAACCCCACCACGGGCACACGGGGCAAAGCATTAAGCCATAAACCCTCGGGGTTAGGAAATCCCTTTAATTTATACTGCTGGCAGCTGGAAGAATACAATGGGGAATTCTTCCTGGGCACATTTGACTGGTCTGTACTCCTTAAACCGCTCGTTCCCGCTATCATTCCTGCAATTCTAAATTTACCCGGATTTCTAGAAGAACTTCTGCGAATCATTCTTAGCGTGCTGCTTACAGTAGGCGATGCAATCTATCCATTTAATGGATTTGATTTGTTTAAGTCCAAGGATGGCATTCATTGGGCTCCAATTACCTTAAACGGTTTGGGAAATCCGCATAACTACGGTGCAAGGATCTTGTTTAAAACAGCAAACGGGCACTTGAATTTAGGAACCGCCAACCCCTTTGATGGTTGTGAAGTTTGGTTCCGCTAAAGAGATATTTTTGCTTAAATGGTTATAAATGGAAAAATCAGTTCTGTAGAAGTATTCATACGGTGATATGATAGATCCTAGGAGCAGGGGGATGAGCGTATGGATAATACTTGGCAAGCTATCCATGAGAGATGAACTGACAAATAATAGCTTAAAAATAAAAATTATTGATAATAAAAGGGGCTGTTGCACAACGAACGTAACCGTTCGTGGGCAATAGCCCTACTTTTATTGCGTGAGAAATAGCAAAAGCGGGCTCAAAGAGCCCGCAAATACTGTATAATTTAGTTATGCAACTAAAT
>NZ_JAPDHR010000041.1:0-42047 GCF_030063005.1 Dehalobacter sp. | reverse complement strand
ACTCCCCCATGGGGGAGTGAAGAAAAAGGAGACTTTCGATTGTAAGACTTAATGCCACTATTCTGTTTGAAGATTTAAATGCAATCACCCAGTAATGTATAGGTTGCATTTACAAAGTCAATTGAGGCGAGAGACGAATGAATTGAACTGTAGGATCAACTGATTGACGAATATAAGGAAAAATGCTAAAATGTTAGAACGTGGTGGCTTCTCACCACAACCGCACTTATTAGGTATGAACTGGTTTCTTGCCGTTTATGCGGCAGCGGGCCGACCTACGCAGGCGAGTCTGGGACTGGGAGGTGTAGAAAAATGTATGTAATTATCGAAACAGGAGGCAAACAGTACAGAGTCAAGGAAGGCGATGTCGTCAATGTTGAAAAACTTGATGCAGCTGTCGGCCAGGTTCTCGACCTGAATCAGGTACTGCTTGTTGAAAAAGATGGTAATGTAACGGTTGGAGCTCCAGTTGTTGCCGGCGTGACAGTTGTCGCAAAAGTTCTGGAACAGGGCAAAGGCGACAAAGTCATTGCATTCCGTTATAAACCCAAAAAACACGTTCGTGTTAAAAAAGGCCATCGTCAGCCTTACACGAAGCTTTCAATTGAAACAATCAATGCTTAATGGTTGAAAATTAGAATACGATCAGCATGTTCTTTTTAGGAGGTGATCTTCATGGCCCACAAGAAAGGTGTAGGAAGTACACGAAACGGCAGAGACAGTAATGCGCAAAGACTCGGAGTCAAACGCTCTGACGGACAGTACGTTTTGGCAGGAAATATTCTTGTTCGCCAACGTGGAACCAAACTCCATCCTGGCAAAAACTGCGGCATTGGCAAAGATGATACGCTGTTCGCGCTCACAGATGGTTACGTAAAGTTCGAACGCAAAGATAAATTCCGCAAGCAGGTAAGTGTTCATGCGGAAAACGGGATTACTCAAGCCCAATAACAGATTACACGTCATACCCCTGGGTTAGCCCGGGGGTATGTTTTATTGTTAATTATCTTTGGTGAGGAGAAGAAAAATGGTCAATCTTGATAAAAAGATCCTTTATGAGCAGTTGGATAATTTCCAGATCCTTCGGCATGATTTTCTGAATTATTTTCAGGTCATCAAGGGGTATTTGCAGCTGAATATGCCGGACAAAGCGTTGGCTTATATTGATGAAGTCTTGGTGGAGATTCGGCCGCAGCAAGATATTTACAAGATTGGCCAAAAAACACTGCTTGGTATTCTCCTGGGATGGTATTTTAAGCTGCGTCTGAAAGGTGCAGAATTTGTGTTGGATTTTCCTCCGGAAATGAAAAATGAAGAATTTTGGCTTGATCATTGGCAGGAAGAATATGCCCTGAGTTTTTCTGGATACACTAAAGACTGTTTAGACCTATTCGTGCAGGGAGATCAGGATGTTGAAACATTAACGGCAAAGATCCAGTTCGGCGTTGTCGGCGGAGGATTTTCCTGCGAATTCAGACTATATAAAGAAGACAATCTTTTTGAGCAGAATGTATATTCCCCAGTCTACCAGAAAGCATGAGTTACTTTCTGATAGGTCTAAGCGCAGCTAAGGCTGACGTCAAAGGCTTGGCGCCAGCCAAGTTTTCTTTAGAAAAATCCGAATGAAGGGGTTAACGAATGTTTTATGATCGCGCAAAAATATATGTAAAAGCTGGGGACGGCGGAGCAGGAGCTGTATCTTTCCGCAGGGAGAAGTATGTCCCGTTGGGAGGGCCTAATGGCGGAGACGGTGGCCGTGGCGGGGATATCATCCTCGAAGCGGATGAGGGCCTGCGGACCCTGGTGGATTTCCGCTATCGCCGCCATTATAAGGCAGACCGCGGCGAACACGGGCAAGGCAAGGATATGCACGGGAAAGGAGCAGAAAACCTGGTGTTGCGTATACCGGCGGGAACGATAATCAAAAATGAAGGTACAGGCGAAATTATGGCTGATCTTACCCGGCATGGGCAAAGGGTCACCATTGCCAAAGGCGGCCGCGGCGGCCGTGGAAATGCCCGTTTTATGAGTAATACAAACAAGGCTCCTACAGTGGCGGAGCGCGGAGAACCAGGGGAAGAGCTTTGGCTTCTGTTTGAACTGAAGCTTCTGGCAGATGTCGGCCTGGTCGGATTCCCAAACGTCGGAAAATCCACACTGATCTCGAGGGTATCGGCTGCCCGTCCGAAAATCGCAGACTATCATTTCACGACCCTGGTACCGAATCTTGGCGTCGTTCAGGTAGAGGATGAGAGTTTTGTCATGGCGGATATCCCGGGAATTATCGAAGGGGCTCATTCCGGCGCAGGACTTGGACATGAATTTCTGCGTCATATCGAGCGTACCAGACTGCTTCTTCATATTCTGGACATTTCGGGTTCCGAGGGCAGAGACCCGCTGGAAGACTTTAAAATCATCAACCAGGAACTCAAACTGCACAGTCCGGCTCTTGCTGAAAGGCCGATGCTGGTTGTTCCGAACAAAATTGATGTTAACGGTTCCGAGGAGAATCTCCGGCGTCTCCGCGAGGAATTTGGGGATGCCTATGAAATCTACCCAATTTCGGCGGTAACCGGAGAGGGAATCGATAAATTACTGCATAAGATGATACAAATTCTTCCTGAGGTACCGCTGATTGGACTTTCAGCTGATCCTGATGAACATCGCATGGTTCAGGTCCAAAGCGAGGACAGATTTGTCATTACGCGTGAAGACGGCATGTATATCATTACAGGCAAAGAGATTGAAAGACATGCGGCGATGGCCTACCTCGATACGGATGACGGTGTCATGCGCTTCCAGAATATCCTTAAAGTGATGGGAGTCGACGATGCACTGAAGGAACAGGGGATCAAAGAAGGCAATAAAGTATCGATCGGAAAGTTGGAGTTGGAATGGTCGGAGGGAGGACAATAGCATGCTGACAGGCAAACAGAAAAGGTTTTTAAGGGCTATGGGGAATGAAATGGAACCTATTTTAATCGTTGGCAAAGATGAAATTACAGATAATATGATTAAACAGGCCGCCGATGCGTTGGAGGCAAGAGAGCTGATTAAAGGACGGGTGCTCCAGAATTGTGCCGATGCCCCGAAAAATATCGCCTCCGGGCTGGCCGAAGCTACCCATTCAGAATTGGTTCAGGTGATCGGGCGGAATTTCCTGCTCTATCGGAAGGCCAGCGAAAAACCAAAAATAGAGCTGCCCTGACATATTTTCTTGGTAAATGAGGACAATTTGCAGGCGGGATATTTCTCAGCATATTTTACTTAAGTATTCTCCTGAGATCAGTCTCCGTTATAGACAGTGTTACGGAGACTTGTCTAATAATAAAAATTTAGGAGATAAATAATGGAACGGAGTGTTCGCGAGTCAATCGCTGGCGGATGCCGGATTGGCATCATGGGAGGAACGTTTAATCCAATTCATTACGGCCATCTGGTGGCTGCGGAGACAGCCAGGGTCGAATTTGCGCTTGATAAGGTCTTATTCATCCCCACAGGCATTCCTCCGCATAAAGTCCATCATCAGATTGCAAATTCGGATCTGCGTTTTGCGATGGTCGAAATGTCTATCCGCGACAATGAGAATTTTATCGCATCCAGAATTGAGATCGACAGAGAAGGCCCTTCATACACCTATGACACTTTAAAAGCCTTGCATCTGTTGTTCCCCGAACAGGAACTTTTTTTTATCACCGGTTCCGATGCGCTCCGGGATATTTTGAGCTGGCGGGAAGCAGAAGGAATTATTGGAATATCCAAAATTATCGGGGCTTCAAGACCGGGGTATGAAATTGGTGGTTTTTTGGGAGAATTATTTGACAGATATCCTTATGCCCAAAACAGAATATTCGAGATGGAAATTCCCGCTCTGGCTATATCTTCGACAGATATCAGAAAAAGGATCTGGAATAACAAGTCTATTCGTTATTTGCTTCCAGAAGAAGTACGGCGTTTCATCATAGAAAATAATATTTACATCAGTAAATAAACATTTGACTTCCGATAGGATTGTATACTATAGTAATAGTTGTTTCATACTATAAACAAAATTATTTTAGAGGTGAATTCCATGACAAAAACCCTGTACGTGGGCAATCTCCCCTGGAGTACGACTTCAGAGGAACTGACTGAGTACTTTGCTCGGTTTGGCAATGTAATCGGCAGCAGAATCATTACCGACAGAGAAACCGGTCGCTCAAGAGGCTTTGGCTTTGTAGAAGTTGCTTCAGAGGATGCCGAGCGCTTAGCAGAAGAACTTAACGGTAGTGAGTTCAATGGCCGTTCATTGACAGTAAACGAAGCGAGACCTCGCCAAACTGTCTAATGTTTTTGGTTGGGGGTTTCTGTTAAGATAAATTCTGATCTTTAATGAGTCGTAGGACTCTATATAAATAGCATGAAGAATCCTGGTTTATCTTACATTCTCAGACCCTGGACCCGAGAGAATACGGTACAGCAAACTGTACCGTATTCTTGTATGACGCCCATGGATGGCAAGGAGCGGTAAAATAAGAGAGGTTGAACGTTGTGAACGACCGGCTGGAATATTTCAGAACTTTAGCCTCACAAAAACTTTCGCTGGAAAGATTTCAGCACACGCTTGGGGTAGAGGCTCTGGCCGTGGAACTTGCCCCGAGGTTCGGTGTAAAAGAGGGAGATGCGGGCTTAGCTGCCCTTACCCATGACCTGGCTAAGGAGTACACTTATTTGGAGCAGCTGAAAAAAGCCCGGGAATGGAACCTTATTCTTTATCCGGAAGATATGGAAATTCCCCAGGTCATTCACGGAAGAGTCGCAGCTTATATGCTGCAGATTCTTTACGCGATAAAAAACGAGGATGTCCTGAATGCGGTTGCGAATCATACCTTGGGGAGACCGGGGATGTCCCCTCTGGAAATGTTGATCTACAGTGTCGATCTCACGGAACCCGGGAGGAATTTCCCCGGTGTAGACAAGCTTCGCCAGAAGTTGTATCATGACCTTAAGACAGGTACACTGGCTTGTGTGGAGCATACCTTGTACTATCTGAAGGAGAACAATAAACCGATTCATCCGCTGACAATTCTGACGTATGAAGATTTGAAAAATGGAAAAGCGTCTAAAGGAGGTTAGAATTTGGAAATAAGTCATGACCAGCTGCAGAAAGTAGTTGACTTTATTGACGATAAAAGAGGCGGAAATATTCTGACCCTTGACTTAAAGGGAATATCCGTCATTGCAGATTATTTTATGATTGCCACGGGAAACAGCACGACTCAGACCAAAGCAATTATCGAGTACCTTGCAGAAAAATTGCCCGAGGTCGGGATTCCGGTTTTAAGGATAGAAGGGCTTCCTGAAGCTCAGTGGGTGCTGATCGACTGTGGTGATCTGGTTATACATATTATGACACCAGATACCAGAGAGTTTTATAGTCTGGAAAGACTGTGGGGCGATGCCCGGGAAGTCGTATTATATAATTAGATTTTAATTTGGATATCCAATCTAATATTTTTACGCTTTGAAGGAAAGCAGTACCTGAAAGGGATGGATCAGAGAGACGGCGGTTGGTGTGAGCCGTTTTCACCAGGCGGGGAACTCGTTCCTGAGCAGTGTCCGGGCAGCAACGGATGCCGGTGAGAACCGTTATAATCTTTAAGCGCACAGAATTAGGGTGGTACCGCGGGAGCAAACTCTCGTCCCTTGGGGATGGGGGTTTTTATCTATTTTTGGACTAGTAATATCTACCAGAAGAATGAACATTTGAAACATAAGGCAGGACAACTAAAGGCTGTTCTGTTGGAAAGAACTTTGGAGGTCGGATCTATGCAGGAAAGATATTTATTCAACGAGATTGAGTCAAAATGGCAGAAAGCCTGGCTGGAGAACAAAGCAGGAAAAACTGAGGAGAATAGCGGTAAAGAAAAGTTCTATGCACTTGCCATGTTTCCATACCCATCTGGAAACTTACATATGGGACATGTCCGCAATTATTCGATCGTTGATGTGATTGCCCGCTTCAAAAGGATGCAGGGCTATGATGTGCTGCACCCGATTGGCTGGGATGCCTTCGGCCTTCCCGCTGAAAACGCCGCGATCAAGCATCAGACACCGCCGGCAGAGTGGACCTGGAAAAATATTGCGAACATGAAGCGACAGCTTCAGGAAATGGGTATTTCTTACGATTGGGATAGAGAAGTTGCAACCTGCCACCCCGAGTATTACCACTGGACGCAATGGATTTTTAATCAGTTCTATCAACATGGTTTGGTCTATAAGAAGAAAGCCGCTGTAAACTGGTGCCCGTCCTGCGCGACAGTGTTGGCTAACGAACAGGTCGTGGACGGTGCCTGCGAGCGTTGCGACACACCTGTTACCAAAAAAGATCTTGAACAATGGTTTTTCAAGATTACGGATTATTCGGAACAGCTCTTAAACGACCTTGATAAGCTCACCGGCTGGCCGGAAAAAGTAAAAACCATGCAGCGCAACTGGATTGGCCGCTCTGAAGGGGCCGAAGCCAATTTTAAAATTGAAGGCACCACAGATATGATCACTGTATTCACAACCAGAGTCGATACGATTTTTGGCGTGAGCTATGTGGTTCTTGCCCCCGAACATCCGCTGGTTACACAGCTCGTCAAAGGAACACAGTATGAACAAGGCGTGCTCACTTTTATCGAGAAGATGAAAGGTTTGAACGAAATTGCGAGAACCTCATCGGAAGCAGAAAAAGAAGGGATGTTTATCGGACACTACTGCATCAACCCATTAAGCGGAGAAAGGATCCCGATCTGGATTGCCAATTACGTTCTTCTCGAATATGGAACCGGGGCTGTTATGGGGGTCCCGGGACATGATGAAAGAGATTTTGCCTTTGCCGGGAAGTACGGTCTGCCGATTGCGAGAGTCATTCTTGATCCTAAAGTTTCCGCTGCAGATAAAGATATGCCGATGAAAGAAGCTTATATTGAAGACGGGACCATGGTCAACTCCCTTGATTTTGACGGACTGGATAACCGGACGGCCTGGGGCAAGATGGCTGCCAAACTGGAAAAGCTGCAGCTTGGTGAGCGTAGAATCAATTACCGCCTTAGGGACTGGCTGATTTCCCGTCAGCGCTATTGGGGTGCGCCAATTCCGATGATTTACTGTGATACGTGCGGCGTTGTGCCTGTGCCGGATGATCAGCTGCCGGTGATGCTGCCCGATGATGTCGTGTTCAAGGCCGGTGAGAATCCGCTGACCACTTCCCAGAGCTTTGTGCAGACAACTTGTACGAAGTGCGGAGGCCCTGCCAGAAGAGAAACCGATACGATGGACACCTTCATGTGCTCTTCGTGGTACTATCTGAGGTATTGTGACCCGCGGAATCCGGATAAGGCTTTTGACGAGAAAAACGCGGCCAAATGGATGAACGTCGACCAGTATGTCGGCGGTGTTGAGCATGCGATCCTGCATCTGCTCTATTCACGCTTTTTTACTAAAGCCCTGAGAGATTTTGGCTACCTCCAGGTGGATGAGCCGTTTGCAAATCTGCTTACCCAGGGAATGGTCTGCATGGACGGTTCCAAGATGTCCAAATCCAAAGGAAATGTCGTCAGCCCTGAGGAGATCATCAGCAAATATGGTGCAGACACGGCCAGAATGTTCATTCTGTTTGCTGCCCCGCCTGAACGGGATCTGGAGTGGAGCGAACAGGGTGTTGAAGGTTGCTACCGCTTTTTAAACCGTGTCTGGCGGCTTATTGTCCAGTATCAAGCTGCCTTGGCTTCTGCAGGAAATGGCAGTACTGCACGTGAATCCTTCACGGAGCTCGATGCCAAAGCCAAACAAATGCGTTTTACCACACACAGTACCATCAGAAAGGTTACCAATGATGTCGGCAGCAGATTTAATTTCAATACCGCGATCAGTTCCATTATGGAATTGGTTAACGCACTTTACCTGTATAAAGAAGAAAAGGATGCCAACCTGGCCGTTGCCAGAGAAGGCATTGAAACACTGCTGAAGATCTTGGCACCGTTTGCCCCGCATATCACCGAAGAGCTCTGGGGAGAACTTGGAAACACCGAAAGCATTCATAAACAGGCCTGGCCCATTGAAGATGAGACGGCGCTGATCGAAGAGGAGATCACGATTATTCTCCAGGTAAACGGAAAAGTTCGCGACAAGGTTCAGGTCCCAGCCGAAATTTCTAAAGAGGAACTGGAAAAGATGATTCTGTCTTCAGAAAAAGTCAAACAGCACCTTAAAGGAAAAACCGTCATCAAAGTGATCACGGTTCTGGGTAAACTGGTGAATATCGTTGTGAGGTAAGACAGTTTAAGAAAATAGCTGTTCAAGAGGGACAGACAAGCCTTCAAAATATAGAGACTTGATCGTATCACTGCTCTGATAAACGCGGTATTCCCTGATGTCCAGTTCGGCAAAGCAGTATAAATAGACTTCTTTGCGCCAGGGATTCACAATCCAATATTCCGATATACCGGCCTGCAGATATAAATTTAGTTTTTTCAGCAGGTCTTTTTTTTGTGTGGAATCGGACAATACTTCAAGAACTAGGGTAGGTACGCCGGTATACCTGCCTTTTTCATTGATATTTTCAGTATCGCAAATCACAATCATATCAGGCTGGACAACATTTTTATTGTCACTGACTGAAAGGGTTACGTCGAACGGAGAAGTCAACGGACGGCATTTCTTGCCTTTGAAATAGTTGTACAGGACATTGGATATTTCCATGATGATGCACTGGTGGTCATAAGTAGGTGAAGCCAAAAGGTAGACCTCTCCGTCAATATACTCGTAGCGGTTTTCACTTGATTCAGAAAGCATTAAAAAGTCTTCATACGTGATCTTCTCTTGGTCCCAGAAATAGATTTCAGCTTTTTCAGCAACGACTGAAACATCTTTTCCGGGCTCCTCATAGCGTCTAACAACTACTGTTTTTTTGCCGTTTTTCGTGATGATAATGTCTTCAAACCAGGCTAGCTTCAGATAGCGGCCAAAATTATTCTGGGCTTCAGTTGAGGTAATTTCCATTAGAGCACCTCCGCGTTAGCTAATATAAAAAATTAGCTAATACAATTGTAACATATTTACCAGTTGTGTCAAATTAAAATAATACAGTTAAAACCAGCCACGATTCGAATAGAGAATCGTGGCTGGTTTGCCACGGACAATGACACGAAGTGCCTGGTGTCAACACGTTAGGGATAACAAAGTGTTCAACTGGCCTAATGCTGCGGTGCAATTCAGAAGATCAGAATGAGGAATCAATAATAAGGGTATGGCCTGTAAGGCCCGTACGGGTAGGGGCCATAAGCAAAACGGGAACCGTAGGCCAGGCCTGCGCCGTAAGCAAAAGGAACACTTAGTGCTAAAGCGGCTATAGCCAGGAACGGAAGAAACAGAAATCCTGGGTTATTGGAATGAAACAGAATACCGTCCTGACGGACTTCAACAATTTGTCCGTGGTAGCTTTTACCGTCAAAGAGACTTACTGTGGCCTGATTCCCTGCATAAGGAGCAACAAGCTCATAATTCAGATGGGTTCCTCTAAATAATGTCATTGGGAGTAAGAGCACCTCCTTGTAAAAATTTGCCAGTTTCGGCTGATATATTCTATGTTTTGGAATAGAAATGGGAACATTCTCATGATCAGGTTTAAAGTTTAAGCGCGCTGATTAACTTGGAAACGGCAAAAAAGTAATCCACACAAAGGAATTTGAAAATAAATGGAGAATAATGGAAAAAGAGGAGGTATGGACGATTGGAGAAAAAGCTGAGGCTGCTTTGGTGGGGCATTTTGGGTGTATTACTGGTTCTGGCCGCTGTGAAACTGTTTTTGCCAGTAAACAGTCCGGTTGAAGTTAATCAGGCAGAAGAAAACAGGGAGATTGTAGTTTATATTTCGGGTGCAGTTGTGCATCCCGGTCTTTTGCACCTCTCTTTGAATGCCAGGTTGGATGATGCGCTGCAGGCAGCGGAACTGACAGCTGAAGCTGACCTTGAAGTATTGAATCCTGCCCAAAAGCTCAAGGATGGACAAAAAATAATTGTGGCCTCAAAGAGTACCGGAACGGGTCAATTAACCGGAAAGACCGAAAACAGCGCAGCTCAGCCGGGTACAACAGGTGGATTATCGACAAAGGTCAATATCAATACCGCAGGTATTAATGAACTGGATACTATTCCGGGGATCGGTCCGGCCTTAGCCCAGCGAATTATTGATTATCGTACGGAAAACGGGTGGTTCTCCGCACCGGAAGAGATTCAAAATGTTTCGGGGATCGGTTCAAAGACCTATGAGAAAATGGAGAAGTATATCTCTGTCGGTTCGTAACGTGATAAAGCAGTATGTTTGAGGCAAGTCTGCGGGCCACAATATCCGCATGCCATGAATGGCACAATCCGCAAATAGCTGCGCTGCGTTATCCTATTCCGCTCATAGCGGAACTGTAGCTCTCGGACTGAGCATAGGGTGTTTGCATACCAAAATGAGAAAAAGGTCATGAAGGGGCATGAAAGCGTCATGAAAGATAAACTGGTCAGTCAGGCTATAGCTGTGCTGACAGGTGGATTGCTGGCCGTTCAAAGTGAAAAAGAAGTAAGAATATTCATATTGGCCATTTGCTTGCTTTTAGCTATAGGAATTGTGGTTATATGGAAACCGCTCGATTTTTTTGGTAGGGCTTCCAAACCTGAAGCGGTACTGCTGGCCTGCGGGCTTTTAACAGGTTTTTTGTATGGGATGCCGGCAGAGAACAATATCGCTTCTCCGCTGCTTATAGAAAGAATTGAGATACAGGGCAGATTATCGGATTGGCGGATTAATGATAAGACCGGCCAGGGTATTTTCATCCTGGAAGATGTCTATCCCGGAACGGAAGAACGCTTGGGGGAAAAATACAATTTTCGTGTTTATCCCGAAAAAGATGGGGTATATATGAAGGGATGGGATCGAGTTAAGCCCGGAGACACCATCTTGGTCACAGCCAGACTGGAACATCCCAAACCTCCGGGAACAGAGGGCGAATTTGACCTTCCGCTTTATTATGCCGTAAGAGGCTTAAGCGGTACGATTACAGCCTTCGGGGAAGCTGATGTACTGGAGGAAGGTGTTCCGGGTTTTACCTGAAGGATACGTCAGCATGTACATGATATTCTGACCGCGTCCTGGCCGGAGCAAGCCGGTATTCTTGAAGGAATTTTGTTTGGGGATTCCAGCGGGATATCTGCGAAAACACTGGAGATGTACAAGGCCGCAGGAGTCATGCATGTTTTTGCGGCTTCGGGATCTAATGTGGCCTTTGTGATGGCCCTGGCATGGCTGTTTCTGTTTGGCCTGCCCCGGAAAGCCAGGATTGTCGCAACGATTGGAGTTATCTTGTGTTATGCAGTCTTATGCAACGGTAATCCGCCTATCTTACGGGCAACCATTTTAGGAACCTCAGTCTTAATCGGCCGCTTAGGCAGTGGAAAGATGTCGCCGCTTAGATGGCTTCTCTTTGCTGCGTTGATTCTTTATTTATGGAATCCTTTATTTTTGCGTGATATAGGTTTTCAGCTTTCCTTTGCTGCTACTTGGGGAATGCTGGTTCTATCACCCCAGTTGATGAAAAATGCCTGGTTCGGCAGGCTGCCTGAATTACTGAGACTGCCTGCAGCAGTATCATTTGGGGCTCAGATTGCCGTGATACCCATTATGATGAATGTTTTTCACAAACTGTCTCTGGCTGGGCTGGTCACCAATATATTTATCCTTTTTATGCTCGGCGCAGTTCTGCAGATCGGGCTTATTGGAACGGTACTGATTTTTGTTCCGGGTATCCCATCCGTTTTTTTTCAAGCTGCAGTATGGCTGCTTGAGATCTCTGACCGTATATTGACGCTGATTGCATCTTTCCCTTGGGCCTATTTCTGGGTATTAAACCCCGGCCTGGCCTTTTGGATAGCCTGGTATGGATTTTTGGCAGCGATGCTATTCGGTACAGAAAGAATACAATTCATTTCGAACGTACAGGTCAGAAGACTCAGAACGACAGCGAAGAGATTACAATTTCTGCCCTACCTGTACAGAATGGTTGACACGCTCAAACTTGGAAAGAACGAAAATAAGCCACACCATATGGGATATTCTAATCTGTGGTCTGCAAAGTTCCTAGATTCTGCCAAACAACTAATTCCTGCGAAACTGTTAAGTTTTATCAAATTTAGACATGTCTTTGCTTTGCTTATGATGCTGCTGCTCTGGCACCCCTGGTCGGCCGGCAATGCCCTGGAAATTTCGTTTATTGATGTGGGCCAGGGGGACTGTATCCTAATTCAGACAGCCCGAGAGAACCTGCTTGTCGATACCGGTCCCCGTAGGGAGAACTACAATGCAGCGGAAAAAATTGTGCTTCCTTATTTGATGGAAAAAAGGATAGGTCAACTGGATTTTCTTTTTATCACGCACGAGGATGCTGATCATTTGGGAGGGGCGCAATATCTGCTGGCCAATTTGCCTGTGGCAAAAGTCGCAGTACCCGAAGCGGGTGATAGAATAACAAATGAAGAATGGCAGTCGGGAATTCCAGCGGAATACTACCGGAACGAAGAAAAGTTTGTAACGCTCAAGGCAGGGGATTATATCCATTTTTCTTCCGGTTTGCAGATTGAGATTATGGCCCCGGTCGAAGAAATGAACAACACCGGCGCTGATTCGAATAATAATTCTCTGGTGATACAGATGGAATATCTGGGAAAGAAAATCCTATTGACGGGAGATATGGAAGCAGAAGAAATGGAATCCATCTCAGACAGAGGAACTGACTGGAATTCGAATTTTATAAAAGTTCCACATCATGGCGGAAAAGGCTCTCTGGATACAGCTTGGTTTGACAGTACCAATCCCCGGGCGGTGTTTGTTTCTGTAGGCAAAAACAGCTTTGGTCATCCTTCCCGGGAGGTTATCAACTACTGGGAAGAAAGAGGTGTACCTATATATCGGACAGATATGGACGGGACAATACAATTGATGATCAATAAAAAGGGCTGTCAGATAACGACAGGCAGGTGACAGCTGCAAATTTCTTTTTTATCCAAATTTATGCTATAATCAACAACTGAACGAATAATTCACACGTTGAAAAGGAGTTATCGATCATGGAAAAACCGATTGTAACAATTGAAATGGCCAACGGGGATGTCATTAAGGCCGAGCTTTATCCTGAAATAGCCCCAAATACTGTCAATAATTTTATTTCATTAATTAAAAAGGGCTTCTATAACGGTCTGATTTTTCACAGAGTCATTCCTGGTTTTATGATTCAGGGAGGATGCCCGCAGGGTTCGGGAATGGGCAATCCAGGCTACAGTATTAAAGGGGAATTCTCCGGTAACGGCTTCAAGAATGATCTGAAACATAGCCGTGGAGTCCTGTCTATGGCCCGCTCCAGAATGGAAGATTCAGCCGGTTCTCAGTTTTTTGTCATGGTTAATGATGCACCTCATCTTGACGGTCAATATGCAGCTTTTGGCAAGGTGATCGAAGGCATGGAATCTGTTGATCATATTGTTTCTGTCGAAAGTAACTATCAGGACAGGCCCAATCAGGAACAGGTAATGAAAAGCGTAACCGTCGACACCAAAGGTGTAGATTACGCTGAACCAGAAACCGTCTAAATATTTTGGTCTGAAACATCAAATTAGTCCAGTAAAGACTAATTTTATACGGAAATACAAAAAATATCAAAGAACATGAATAAAAAGAGGAAGTGCATGGAAATAATACCAAATGAACATCTCTTTTCTCCTCCTCTTTCTTTCCCCTTCATCCGTTGAGGGGGACTTTTTTTGTTGTAAGATCCCAATGATCTTTGGTTGAAAAGTTATTTGTTCTGCGTTATAGTAGAGATAATTCAAAATAATTACTAAATAGGTCATTTTGGGAAGAGAGAGGAAGATATTTTAATGGATTTTGCAGAAAATCATGTAAAAAGCTATGAAGAAATCTTGGAAGCCTACGTGATGGTATTAGCCGATTTAAAAGAAATAATGCAGGAAGACATCATGGTGCTGATAACAAATAGGACGGACGCGCTCTGTCATTACTCCGGCTATAAACTTCATACGAAGGTGGATCAAAGTTTTAAGGTTAGTGATCACGCTCACCTTGTTGAAGCGATGAGAACAGGTAAAACCAGATCGGATATTATGTCCAAAGAGAGATACGGTATTCCGTTTGCGTCATTCACATACCCAATTAAAGCACCCGATGGAGAAATCATCGGCTGTGTCGGAATCGGTAAAAGCCTAGAAAAAGAGGGTAGAGTTGAAGAAATTTCTCAAGGTTTAGCAGCAACGCTTCAGCAAGCAAACGCTGGATTGCAGGAAGTTGCCTCAGGATCACAAGGGCTTTCTTTCAAAATCAGCAATGTGGTAAAATCCGCAAATGAATCCGCCGTGAAAATTAAAGAAATTAATAAGGTCATTAGCGCTATTTCGGATATATCCTCACATTCCAACCTGCTGGGTTTGAATGCTGCAATTGAAGCGGCTCGCGCCGGTGAACAAGGTCGCGGCTTTGCAGTGGTTGCAGAAGAAATGCGCAAACTTGCTGCCCAAAGTAACGACTCAGCTAAAATGGTTACCGAAATACTTACCCAGATGAGAGAATCTATTGAAGGCATTATTATGGAAATCAACCAAATTGGCGGTATTGCTGAAAATCAGGCCGCAGCGACTCAGGAAATCACCGCTGCAATTGAGGAAGTAAGTGAAAATTCACAAAACCTGGTTGAATTATCAAAAATCACATTGGGTGGCAAGTAAGAGAGTTTCTTCTTAACTTCAAGGAGAAAATAGGATATGACATTAGATATCATCAAACTGGATATAAAGAACCGCGATATCCCCTCCGTTTATCTCTGGTACGGCGAGGACCGCTATTCTCTAACCGAGGCTTTAAAACTGCTAAAAAACTATTATTTGCTGGATGATCCTTCCGGCAGCAATACAGAACTTCTTAACGGAAAAGAACAAACCCGGGAAGAAATGATCCAGGCTGCCAATATGACAGCCTTTTTTTCCGGAAAACTCGTGGTTGTTGATGATCTTCCATATTTCAGTACGGGCAGGAGCAAAGGCACTTCCGAATCGGAAAACAGCGCCGAAGAAACAGAACGATCCGATTCAGGGAGAGGCAGCGACCCGGATATCCTGCTGGAATACTGTCTGAACCCCAATCCGTCCACCTGCCTGGTCCTGATATCGGAAAAAGTGAACAGAGGCAGAAAACTGTTTAAGGAAATTAATAAAAATGGAAAAGCAGTGGAATTTGCATTTCCGAAGGGCCAGTCGGAATGGACGGCCTGGTTGCAAAAAGAAGCGCTTCAAAACGGAAAGAACCTGAGTGTTCCCGCCGCTTTGTTTCTTCTGGAATGGGCTGGCCATCAGACGGGGGTACTCAGTCAGGAACTGGCCAAATTAGCTTTATATACTGGAGAAAAACAAAACATAGAAATTGAAGATATCCGGAAGATATGTCTGCCGATGATCGAGACGACGGTCTTTGCGATGCTGGATGCCATCGCGGCAGAGAATACCAAAGATGCCCTGACCAGGCTTTGTGAAGTGCTCAGTCAGGAACATTACCTCAAGGTGCATACTATGATCGTCCGCCATATCCGGCTGTTGCTGGTAGCGAGCATTTGGCGGGCCCGCAGGGGCACAGTCAATGATTTTATGGACACTGCAGGGATCAGGACGTTCTTTGAAGGGAATAAGCTTTTTCAGCAAGCGGACTCTTTTTCAGCCAACAGATTGGCTGAAGCCATGGAAGATTGTCTTCAGACTGAACTGGCGTTAAAGAGCAGCGGAGGGAGCCCTCAGCTGCTGCTGGAAATAATGGTTATACGATTATGTAAGAAATAACGTAATTATAAAAAGAGGATGCCTCAGGGTTCTGAGATATCCTCTTCAATGTCTATGGAGCGTGAAGCGTTTAAATAGCCTTCACGGATGCTGCGACGTCCATGGAGGGACTAGTGCAGCGTTGTTAGCTGGCTTTATTATTCAAAGCCTGAAATTTTTTGGCCATTCTGGATTTTTTGCGAGCTGCTTTGTTTTTGTGGATCAAACCTTTGGCAGCAGCTTTATCAAGTGCACGGGAAGCTTTTTGCAGAGCTTCAACAGCATTTTCAGGATTATTGTTTACAACTTCCTCAAAACGACGAATAGCGGTTCGTAAGGAAGATCTGGCAGCAGTATTCTTGGCATTCTGTAATTTGCTTAGTTGGACCCTCTTAATTGCTGATTTAATATTTGGCATACAGTCACCCCCTTCGAAACATCTAACTACCGCACGTTTTTTAGACAAAAGTTATTTTATCATATTTTAGCAAGACTATGCAACTAAATTCTAAAAAAAGAATACCTTGCCTTTACTATTGCCATGTCAATCCTAAATCTTATACCATCCTGAAATATATTTTTACTTTTACTATAGTGATACAGAACAAATATATTTCTAATGATATTTCTAATTGACGAATCTCAAAGCCCTGTGATAATATAGATTCAAATCAACACCATTATTGTATAAAAGTAATGATGGGGTAAAGTAAACGGTATGAGCTTTCCAGGGAGGAAACGTCTTAGACTGAAAGCGTTTCTATCGCATTGATCGTTGAAGGTTCACCCCTGAACTTCCGGACTGAAACCTTTGGGTAAGTAGGTCTGGACGGAGGCTCCCGCCGTTAAAAGGGAGGGGGTATAAGGAAGAATAAAGTCCTGTACCTATTGAAAAGTGGGGTCTGCTTAGACCCAAATAGGGTGGTACCGCGAAGCACTTTCGTCCCTTCAGGGATGAGAAGTGCTTTTTTAATTGGCTGCAAGGAGCGGCTAGCAAGGCCACGGATGGCCACGGACCACACTAAGTTTCAGTAGGGAAAGATTTCTTTATTCGTACTCTTAAGAGAGGGTTGGAGTGATCCAGCTAACTGGGGTGGTACCGCGGAAGGCCACAGCTTTCGTCCCGGCGAAGGCTGTGGCTTGTTATTTTCTGGTGTATCAGAAAAATATGAATGTAGGAGTGAAGGATGATGAAAAGAAAGTTCAAAGGTTTCACAGGGAGTATGGTAGTAGCTTTATTATTGGCGGTCAGCCTGATATTGGGGGGGTGCAGCTCCGGGAAAAGCAGTAAGGCAGGCAGTGAGACAGCAGAACCTTACAAAGTGGGTGCGGTTCTCGATATCAGCGGGACTTCCTCTTCTTTGGGCACACCTGAACGCGATACGCTGCTAATGATGGTGGACAAAATCAATGCCGAAGGCGGTATTCAAGGCCATCCGATTGAACTGATCATTGAGGATAATAAAAGTGATGAGATGGAGGCTGTACTTGCTGCAAATAAGCTAATAGAAAAAGGCGTCCTTGCAGTTTTGGGCGGCAGCTCCAGCGGGACCTCGATGGCCATCATGAAAACTGTCCAGGACGCGCAAATTCCGATGATTTCTCTGGCAGCAGCCAGCAGCATAGTTGAGCCGGCGGCTGAAAGACAATGGGTATTTAAAACAGCCCAGAGCGATATCGTCATGATCAATAAAATCATTGAATATCTCAAGAAGAATAACATGACGAAGATTGCCTTTATGTATATGAACAATGCTTATGGCGACAATGGCAAGAAAGCCATCAGCGCAGCAGCTCCCCAAAATGGGATCACCATCGTCGCCGAAGAAAAATTTGATGCGACAGACAATGATATGACACCGCAATTAACGAATGTTAAGAGCAGCGGGGCTCAGGCAGTCGTCGTATGGGCGATTCCGCCTTCGGCCTCCATCCTGACGAAGAACTATAAGGATCTTGGACTGACGATTCCGCTCATTCACAGCCATGGCGTCGGCAATCAGAAATTTATTGAACTTGCCCAGGACGCCGCTGACGGAGTGATCCTTCCAATCGGCAAGCTTCCAGTGACCGATCAGATTGCGGATTCTGATCCGCAGAAAGCAGTGCTTACAAGTTATATCAATGATTACCAAAACAAATACAATACCGCGCCCAATTCATTCGGCGGTTATGCGGCAGATGCTTTAAGTCTCCTGGTCAAGGCGATCGAAAAAGCTGGTCCGGATCGCAGCGTCATTCGGAATGAACTGGAAAAAACGCAGGGACTTGTCGGTGTATCCGGGGTATTTAATATGTCCGAACAGGATCATAATGGCTTAAGCGAAGATTCCGCCGTTTTGGTGCAGATCGAAGACGGCAAATGGAAAATATTACAGTAACGAGGGCAAAATTACAGTAACGGAGTGAAACCTGATGGGAGAACAACTACTGCAGCTATTATTCAGCGGGCTTACGCTTGGAAGTATTTATTCTATTATTGCCCTTATCCTGGTCATTACCTATAAAGTAACAGGCATATTAAATCTAGCCCTTGGGGAATTCCTGGTTATCGGGGCACTTTTGACGGTTAGTTTCAAATCGATGGGGATGCCGCTAATAGCGGCCTCCCTTCTTGCCATCATTATTGTCGCCTTGTTGGCGGGGGTACTCGAAAGGCTGACGGTCAACAAAGCCAGGGGAGCCAGCAGCCTGACGATGCTGATCATTACAATTGGTATTTCGATATCCTTAAGGGGACTGGCCCTTCTGATCTGGGGAACGGATACCTACTCTCTGCCCTCCTTTACGGCTAGTGGACCAATCATGGCAGGCGGGGCGGCACTCAATCCTCAGAGTATCTGGGTATTTTTGCTGGCAGCGGCAACACTGATCTGTGTCAACACTTTTTTTGGACGGACGTACTGGGGAAAAGCAGTTAAAGCTTCCGTCCTCAGTCCCATCGGAGCCCAGCTGCAGGGGATCAATCTGAGTACGATTTCCCTAGCCGCATTTGTTTTTTCAGGGGCTTTGGCTACCGCCGCAGGAATCTGCATTGGACCGGTGACGATGGTCACGTATGATATGGGTTTTATGTTAGGCGTCAAAGGTTTTATCGCGGCAACAATTGGCGGATTGGGCAGTATATCCGGAGCTGTTCTGGGGGGATTAATCCTGGGGCTTTTGGAAGCCTACAGTTCAGGACTGATTTCCTCCGGGTTGAATGATGCGATCTCTATTGTGATTCTTCTTGCAGTCCTTTTAATCAGGCCGGAAGGGATCCTGGGTGCAATCAGCGAGCGTAAAATTTAATCTTAAAACAGGGTTTCCTTTTGGTATAGATTTGATTTCTTTTGAGTAAGATTTACAGCGTCATATGGTAAGGAGCGTATCTTTGGTGAAAAAGATTATATTTAAATTCAGCGGAGCTGTCATCATGCTGGTATTGTTGATTATCCCGCTCCTGCTTAACAGCAATTATCTTTATGGATCACTGATTGTTATCGGCCTGTATGCGATCGTTGTCCAGGGCTTGGGAATGCTGATGGGTTATGCGGGGCAGGTGTCGTTCGGTCATGCGGCGTTTTTTGGTTTAGGCGCTTATACGGCCGCGATATTAACCACGCGTTTTCATTGGCCGTCACTGTTAGCCCTTCTGGCAGCAATTCTTCTTCCCGGAATTGTTGCGGCCCTAATTGGCCGACAGACCCTTAAGTTACGCGAGCTATACCTTGCCCTCGCGACGCTCGGCTTTGGGATTTTAGTCCATATATTATTTACCGAAGGCGGAGAAATAACCGGAGGGCCATCCGGGATCAGCGGTATTCCGCATCTGGGCATTGGCAGTCTTATTTTAAACAGTGACAGGAAATTTTATATCCTGATCTGGATCATTCTGGTCCTGATACTGCTGGGAATACGAAATTTAGTCCGTTCCAGAACAGGCAGGGCCTTATGTGCGATCCGAGAGAGTGAGTATGCGGCAGAAAATGCCGGTATTGACTGTATTAGGCTTAAGCTGCAGGCCTTTATTTTCAGTGCGCTGCTTACGGGTTTGGCAGGGGGCCTTTATGCTTTTTATGTGACCTTTATCAGTCCGTCACCATTTACTTTTCATGCTTCCGTCCAGTTTGTACTGATGGCAGTGATTGGCGGCCTGGGTACCTTTTGGGGGCCTTTGCTTGGGGCTGTGGTCGTCGTGGCCTTAAACGAGATCTTAAAAGAGTTGATACCGCTCATCGTTCCCGGAGCCGGCGGTGAATACCAGATCATTATTTACGGAATCATCCTGGTTGCACTCATGATATACCGTCCGCAGGGGTTAAGCAGTATCGGGGAATTCTTTCAAAGTTCAAAAAAGAGTCTGGTTCAAGATGGAAATGAAGTCAATTAACCTATATACAGAACGATGATTCAAATATGAAATAAGAATTATAGATTGAGTATCAATCCTATAGAAGGAGGGAAAAGGCCATGCTTCTGGAGTTACACAGAATTACAAAACATTTTGGCGGCATTATGGCTGTCAAACATGTGTGCTTTGGGGTTGAAGAAGCAAAAATTACAGCGCTTATAGGACCTAACGGGGCAGGAAAAACGACGATTTTTAACTTGATTACCGGAACGTATCAACCGGATGAAGGTGAAGTGTTATTGGAAGGAAAAACGATCACTGGAATGAAGCCGTATAAGACAGCTCAGGCTGGAGTAACCAGAACTTTTCAGAACCTGCAGCTTTTCGGCAGCATGACCGTGCTGGAAAATGTTATGACTGGTGCTTACCTGCAGGGGAAAAAGGGCTTTGTCAAGTCGTTTCTTTCTTCCCCTGAACGGTCTACCGAAGAAAAAAAAATCAGGGCTGAATCCCTGAAACTGCTTGAAGAGGTTGGTTTAGCGGAGTCAGCTGGTTTGCCGGCAGCAGTTTTGCCGTTCGGACAGCAAAGACTGTTGGAAATTGCCAGAGCCCTTGCTTCTCAGCCCAAACTGATCCTGCTTGATGAACCGGCTGCAGGATTAAATGCTGCTGAATCTGAAATCCTGACAGAATATTTGAAAAAACTTCGCAGTCAGGGTATGACCATGATAATGATTGAACATGATATGGAAACGGTCATGGAAGCTGCTGATGAGATTGTTGTCCTAAATTTCGGGGAGGTGATCACCCAGGGAACCCCGGCAGAAATTCAGGCTCACCCGGAAGTGATCAAAGCCTATCTCGGAGAGGATGAGCAAATTGCTTAGTGTAAATGGTCTCGATGTTTATCATGGCTATGTGCATGCGCTCAAAAATGTATCCCTGAATGTCAGGCAGGGAGAATTGCTGGCGGTTCTTGGAGCCAATGGTGCAGGCAAAAGTACCCTGCTAGGGACTCTCGCGGGGTTATACAAGCCTGCTGCAGGAGAAATCATTTTTCAGAACAAAAAAATAGCCGGCCAGTCACCGGAAAAAATCGTCAGAGCCGGTATTGCTCTTATACCGGAGAAAAGAGAGATATTCAGCGGGCTAAGCGTGATGGATAACCTGATGATGGGGGCTTTTCACCGTTATCGTCAGGACAAGGCGGATATCCCAAACGATGTGGAGGAAGTCTTGGAATTATTCCCTCTGCTGCAGGGAAGAGAAAAGGATTTGGCCGGTTCTTTAAGCGGTGGTCTACAGCAGATGCTGGCAATAGGCAGGGCCCTTATGGCCAGGCCCTCACTGCTGCTGCTCGACGAACCTTCCATCGGGCTGGCCCCGCTTGTCGTACGCGAGATCATGGCGATCCTGGTCGGGATGAAAGAGTCCGGCGTCACAGTCGTACTGGTCGAACAAAATACAAAAGCCGCCTTGAGAGTGGCGGACAGTGTACTCGTCATGGAGCGGGGTAAAATTGTTCACCACGGAAGCTCCAAAGAAGCAATCTCGGATTCTCTGCTTCAGGAAGCTTATCTGGGCCGGACCCGGATGTGACCAGCCAATAATGCGGGATCTCGATCTTCTTTGACGATTCGTTTTTGTCGCCCCGAAACGTAAAATATGTCAGACTGGACTACGTTGATCTCGTATAAGATTCTGAAAAATATTCGTCTGGTTTTTCCTACACTGAAGAAGCGGTGTTTTAAGTGCGTAAATGACATCTGCCAGTATATAGCGGTACTTATAAATGATAGCAGAAAAATTAGATCTCAAATTCTTTACAGGATTGCTTAATGGACGAGATATTAACGGCATGGTGCTGTCCGCGCCAAGTGGAGCTGGATGCGGAACGCGGCTGTTTGTGCCATGGATGGCACAACAGCTGAAAAGCGGATGGCACCACGCCGTTAGCCTCAGCTTAAAAAAATAATGCTAATGATGGTCTGTGTTAACTATTATCAGCATTATTTCAGTTCAAGGTTACTTATTTTAAAAAATTCAGCTTAACGGAGCCAAAGCATTTAGATCCGTTCTACCCTGACGCCGGTATCGTGGTCATTCAGGTTCACCTTAGTCAGGTCTGCGGTACTCGGTGTTTTTTCGATGCTTTCAGCGAGCGTTTCTACTTTGATGTATTCTTGATAGCTTTGAATCGCACTCGTGACTTGGTCATCCCCATCGAAATAGATCCGGATGCGGTCCATCATTTCAAAATCATTGCTCTTGCGCATCTGCTGGACTTTGGAAACGAGCTCTCTGGCCAGACCTTCATCGATAAGCTCTCTGGTCAGCGTGGTATCAAGAATAACGAACAGGTTGTTTTCCATTGTGACCGTGAACCCTTCTTTGGCGGAAATCGACACGATGACATAGTCCTTGACGATATCTAGCTGTTCTCCATCCACATCCACTGAGAGCGATTCTCCAGCCTCCAGGGCAGCCACAGCCGTTGAAGCCTCCAGGCTTTCCAGTGCTTTGCCAAGGAGTTTGATTTTCGAGCCGAAGACGGGTCCAGCAGTTTTGAAGTTTGGCTTCAGAATGAAATTCATAAAATCGCTTAAGTTATTCGCAAAAATAACTTCCTTTACATTGAGCTCTTCCTGAATCAGTGGAATTAAATCGGCGATCAGGACTTCATATTTCCCGTCAACTAGGATTTGCTGGATCGGCTGACGGACTTTGATCCTGACCTGTTCCCGGGCAGATCTGCCGAGGGTGACTAAATTCCTGACCAAATCCATTCTGTTTTCGACGTTCTGATCGATCATAGTCGAGACATATTCCGGATAATCTGCCAGGTGGACCGAAGTCTCACCGGTCAGGTTACGGTAGATTTCTTCCGCCAGATAAGGTGCGAACGGTGCTGAGATTTTGGCGATGCCGACCAGGATTTCATACGTGGTGTTATAGACGGCCTTCTTGTCGTCCGATAGGCCGGAATCCCAGAATCTGCGGCGGGATCGCCGGATATACCAGTTGGAGAGGTCCTCGCTGACAAATTCTTGTATTTTTCGGACCGCTTTAGTCAGATCATAGACAGCGAGATTGGTTTCAACGTCATTGAGCAGGGCGTGATATTTGGAGAGGATCCACCTGTCGAGCTCCGGCCGCTTTTTGTATTCGATAAAGAAATCTCTCGGGTCGACCTCATCGGTATTCGCATAGAGCGCAAAAAAGGTATAGACGTTGCGGAGTGTCCCGAAGAACTTGCTCTGGACTTCCTTAAGGCCTTCGATGTCAAAGCGTTTAGGTGTCCAGGCCGGAGACACATAAAGCAAATACCATCTGAGCGTGTCGGCACCGTACTGGTCAAACAGTTCAAACGGGTCTACCGTGTTGCCTTTGGATTTGGACATTTTCTGTCCCTGCTTGTCTAAAACCAGATCGTTGACCAGAACCCGCTTATACGGGGAACGGCCCATCACAAAGGTCGAGATCGCGAGCAGGGAGTAGAACCAGCCGCGGGTCTGATCGATCCCTTCACAGATAAAATCAGCCGGGAACAGTTCATGGAAGTTCTCTTTGTTTTCAAACGGATAATGATGCTGAGCATAGGGCATCGCGCCGCTGTCAAACCAGCAGTCAATGACTTCACTGACCCGGGTCATCGGTTTGCCGCACTTTTCACAGCGGATATGAACATCATCGACGTAAGGTCGGTGCAGTTCGATGGTTTCATCAATCTTTTCGATTGCTTTTTCCACAAGTTCTTTGCGGGAGCCGACCGAAGCAGTATGGCCGCATCCGCAGCGCCAGATATTCAGCGGAGTCCCCCAGTAGCGGTTACGGGACAATGCCCAGTCATTGACATTTTCAAGCCAGTTGCCAAAACGTTTTTCACCGACAAAGTCGGGATACCATTCAACTGTTTTGTTATTGGCGACAAGCTGATCTTTTAGTTTGGTCATCGCAATGTACCAGCTTGGTTTGGCGTAGTACAGCAGAGGGGTCTGACAGCGCCAGCAGTGCGGGTAATTATGCTCCAATTTTTCCTTTTTAAACAGTTTGCCCTCGGCATGCAGCCACTTGATGATATCCAGGTCGGCATCCATCACAAAGCTATCCTTCCAAGGCGTTGCGATAAATTTGCCCGATTCGTCCACCGGTTGAAAAACCGGCAGGTTGTAGCGCTTTCCGGTGTTATAATCGTCTTCACCAAAAGCGGGTGCGGTATGGACGATCCCGGTACCGTCCTCTGTCGTGACATAATCGGCAGTCGTCACAAAAAAAGCCTTTTTGTCGGCGGTTAAGAACGGCATCAGCTGCTCATACTCCATATATTCAAGCTCAGTGCCTTTTAATTCCTGCAGGACTTCATAATCGTCGCCGAGTACTTTCGGTGCAAGCGTCTTCGATAGATAATAAATCTCATCATTGCTGCGGACTTTGACGTAGGTTTCGGTCGGGCTTACCGTCAGTGCAGCATTGGAGGGCAAGGTCCATGGTGTGGTCGTCCAGGCCAGAAAATACTCGTCATATTCTTGGCGTTTGAATTTGACAATGACTGTATTCGTTTTAATTTCTTTATAGCCCAGCGCGACTTCGTGGGAAGCAAGTCCGGTTCCACATCTGGAGCAGTACGGAAGAATCTTGTGACCTTCGTACATATATCCTTCTCTGAAAAATTTGTCCAGAATCCACCAGACACTTTCAATATAATTGTTATCCAGGGTAATATACGGATGATCCAGATCAATCGAATAACCCATCCGGATCGTCATTTCGCGCCACTGTTTTTCATACGTAAACACAGAGTCGCGGCATTTTTCATTGAACTGGGCGATCCCATACGCTTCTATACCTTGTTTGTCGGAAAGATTCAACTGTTTTTCAACTTCGATTTCCACCGGCAGTCCGTGCGTATCCCATCCCGCCTTCCGTTTGACCTGAAAACCTTTCATGTTCTGATACCGGCAGACGGAATCCTTCAGTGTTCTCGCCATGACATGGTGAATACCCGGCTTGCCGTTGGCTGTAGGCGGACCCTCATAAAACACGAACGGTTCCGCGCCTTCGCGGTTTTCGATTGTCTTCTGCAGAATATCAATCGAATCCCAGTAATCTGATATTTGTTTTTCCCGTCCAGCAACGGGGTTTTCAGCTAAAGATTTAAATTTTTTCATAGAGATTCTCCTTTATCAATTCATTAATGACTAATTAGTTCCTCGTCAACCCTCAAGTTATCATATGAAAAAAGTAAAAATCCCTAAGTATGAATAACTTAGGGACGACTAAACCGCGGTACCACCCTGATTATATGTCTGAGGTACATGAAATTACGTCAAACACATCACTCTTACCCGTTAACGCAGGGCAGGCGAAACTTCTTACTGGAACCCTGTTAATTGATCACTTGACAGTGACAAGGTACATATTTCTGAAGTTCAGCTCCCGGGTGATTTTCACTTGAAAGTCGGACGCAATCTCTCAGCATTTGATTGCTTTCTGTGGACTTCCTTTTAAGCTACTGTCCCATTCCTTGCTGTTTGATACTTGAATTGTCTTCAAATTATATCTATTATATGACATCCCATGCAAAAATGCCAAGTACATCTTAAAAATTCTGCACTGTATAAATTCAGCGTTAATGCAGGTGTAAAATATTAAGGATATTTCAATGTTCTAAGACAGGTTTGTCCTTCATATTCCTAATTATGGAAAGGAGGAGATTATCCTGTTTTTTTGGAATACCCGTCTGAAAGCTGTTGGGGTCATACTACTCTTGGCGCTGCTTGCATTTTCTGTTTACTTTTGCATTTCCAACGATAGTTTTCAGTATACCATAAAAATATTGTCTGAAAAAAGTTTTCCGTTTGAGCTTATACTTCTGGAAGGCGCCCCGGGGATGTCTTATCCACAACGAACCTATATCAGTGATACACGGAATGCTGCTGCAGGGATCGGAATGTATTTGCTGACCGGAGTCAACATATCCGACGCTCGGACGTATTTTTTAAGTTTCTATGCACCTCCTTCCGAAGGGCCGACCTGGCTGGGCTGGGCCTATTATCCCAATGATCCTGAAATGGAGGGACCACTGCTCGAACCCCTCGATAATCCGTTTTATCATGATCCTGAACCGATTAAAAGTGCGCAGGATGTCCTGGTAAGCATCTATCACACCCACAGTGCAGAGTCCTATTCGGGGGATGGCGGTGCAGACCGGTCAGCTGGAGGTGAAAACGGAGATATTGTGGAGATTGGACAGCTATTGACTGAAAAATTGAACCAGGCAGGAATCAATACGGCACATTCCGAGGAGGTTAATGATGCTGTCTATATCCAGGCCTACAATCATTCCTATCTCGCAGCAAAAAAAATGCTCGAGAAAAACCCAACAACCCGTTTGCTGATCGATCTTCACCGGGACGGACTTCCTTCCCAGGTGGGCAAAGATACTGCAAAGATTAACGGACAGGAGTGTGCCAGAGTCATGATTGTGATCGGTCAGAAAAATCAAAACTGGGAAAAGAATGATGCAATTGCGCGTGAAATTATTAAGATTGCGGAAAAAAAATACCCGGGACTGTTTTTCCCGAAAATCCGCTATGCCTCAGAAGCACGCTATAACCAGTATCTCACGGACGGAGCAATCCTGCTGGAAATTGGCAGTCAGCTAAACACGTTGGAGGAAGCACAGGCTGCAGCCGGACCGATAGCCGAAGTATTGAAGGAATATCTCGGTAAATGATATAATTTGCAGTGAGTGCATTTCTTTGTATATAGAAAGGTCCTTCAGCATCATTATGACAAACAATCAAAAAATGATGAAAGCGGCAGGCTTCATGATGGCTGCCAACCTTGTTTCCAGGCTTCTCGGTTTTGTCAGGGAATCCCTGATGGCAGGCCTGTTTGGGAAAACGGCGGCTACAGATGCGTATAATACGGCTTTTATTCTTCCGGACCTGCTCTACTGGCTGTTGGTCGGAGGGGTGTTGAGTGCTGCCTTTATCCCTGTCCTATCCGAATATATTGCCAAAGAAAAGGAAAAAGAAGGATGGAAAGTCGTCAGCTCGGTAACCAATGCGACATTTCTTCTGCTCTGTATCCTGGTTATCGCAGGCATGCTGCTGACTCCGAAGTTTATTGAGATGCAGGTACCCGGATTCAGTCCGGCGAATAAGGAACTTACCATCTATCTTACCCGCATCTTACTGCTGCAGCCGGTCATTCTGGCTTTGAGCGGGATTACGATGGGTATCCTGAACTCGTACAAAATATTTTGGCCGTCCGCGCTGGGGACGGTCCTTTACAATGCCAGCGTCATCCTATTTGGGGCGCTTTTTGCTAATTCCGGTGAGGCCCGGAGTATCTCCGGTTTTGCGTTTGGGGTCGTGATCGGCGCTACGGTAAATTTTCTTGTCCAGGTCCCTTCCCTGCGCAGGGTTGGCTTCCGCTACTATCCAATGATCGATTTGAAACATCCCGGGGTCCGGAAGATCATGGTCTTGGCTGTCCCGATGATTATCATGTACACCTTGAATCAATTCCAGGTCATTGTGAATTCCAACCTCGGTTCTGCGCTTGATCCGGGAAGCTTGACTGCGATCTGGTACTCTTACCGTCTTTTCCAGGTCCCGGTCGGCATCTTCGCGCTGGCCATCGGTGTCGCTGTTTTTCCGACCTTAACAGAGCAGGCTGCTCTGAAAAAGGCCAAAGACTTTCTGGAGACGATCTCGAGTGCAATTCGTCTGATTATCTTTATTACGGTTCCGATATCCATTGGGATGGTCGTCCTGCGCTTCCCTTTGATTCGGGTTCTGTTCCAGCATGGTGAATTCAGTGCAGGGGATACGGATATCATGGCTGTGCCGCTGCTGTATTTTTCGCTGGGGATCACTGCTCAGGCTATTATTCAGATTCTGCCGCGTGCTTTTTATGCGATGCAGAACACCTGGATTCCGGTTATTCTTGGTCTTATCGCCATGGCTGCCAGCATAATCTGGATGTACATTTTAGTCGGGCCTTTGGCTTGCGGCGGCTTGGCCCTGGCTGTAACCCTCGGAGCCATTATGCAGATGCTCCTGCTGTTTATCGTACTGCGCCGCAAACTCGGCAAAATTGACGGGCGCAGAATCGCAGCCGTGTTTAGTAAAACACTGGCAGCCGCTTTGGCCATGGCAGCTGTCGTCATGATTTGGGCGAATCTGCTGACCCTTTGGGTCGGAATTGGCAAAATGGGATCGACGATTGTTTTAATCAGCGGAGCACTCGTAGGCATGCTCGTGTTTTTTATAGTTGCCCGTCTGCTGAAGATGGAAGAGTACCAAATGGCCATCGAGATGCTGATCAAACGACGCAAATAAGGAGGGCTGGGGGGCAAAAGGACTCCCCCTGTCCCCCCGGCATTCCGGAGCCGCCTTGCTTTTCAAGGCGGTAGTTTGGTATAATGATATGCTGGCATTATATTCGGGGAGAGAAGAATATCCATGGCAAACGCTTCATCTAAAATCAGAAATTTTTCGATCATTGCCCATATCGATCACGGCAAATCTACTCTTGCCGATCGGCTGATTGAGTATACCGGAACCATGTCCACCCGGGAACTCAAGGAGCAGGTTCTCGACTCCATGGATTTGGAACGGGAGCGTGGTATTACCATCAAATTGCAGGCAGTTCGTTTGCGCTACAAGGCAAAAAACGGAGAGGTCTATGAGCTGAATCTGATCGATACTCCCGGACATGTTGACTTTTCTTACGAAGTTTCCCGGAGTCTGGCTGCCTGCGAAGGGGCTTTGTTGGTGGTCGATGCGGCCCAGGGTATTGAGGCGCAGACTCTTGCCAACGTCTATCTTGCTTTGGAAAATGACCTGGAGATCATTCCGGTTATTAATAAAATAGATCTGCCAAGCGCAGAACCTGACAGAGTCAAACAGGAGATTGAAGATGTGATTGGGATTGACGCGAGTGAGGCGATCCTCGCATCGGCCAAAGTGGGGATTGGGGTCGAAGAGATCCTGGAAGCCATTGTCCAGAGGATTCCTCCGCCTAAGGGCGATGATGAAGAACCTTTAAAGTCATTGATTTTTGACTCAAAGTTTGATTCCTACAAAGGTGCGATCCCTTATATTCGATTATTTGACGGTAAAGTCTCCAAAGGAACGAACATCAGGATGATGTCCACCGGAAAAATGTTTGAAATCACCGAAGTTGGTGTTTTTACCCCAGGAATGACGATTGTCGATGAGCTGAGGGCAGGCCAGGTTGGCTATATCGCGGGCAGTATCAAGAATGTCGGGGATACCCGGGTCGGGGATACCGTGACGGATAACGACCATGCGGCGGCGGAACCGCTGTCGGGCTACCGCAAAGCGGTATCGATGGTTTTTTGCGGCCTTTATCCGGTTGAAACTTCCGACTTTGACAGGCTGAAGGATGCGCTGGAGAAACTTCAGTTGAATGATGCGAGTTTAATGTATGAAAATGAAACGTCCGCAGCGCTGGGTTTTGGTTTTCGCTGTGGTTTCCTGGGTCTCCTGCACATGGAAATTATCCAGGAGAGACTCGAGAGGGAATTTGGCCTCAGTATTATTACGACCGCACCGAGCGTTGTTTATAAAGTAAATACCACAGCCAAGGAACAGGTCTTTATCGATAACCCTGCGCTTCTGCCGCCTGAAGGAAAGATCGAATCGATTGAAGAGCCTGTGGTCAAGGCTACGATTATGGTACCCTCCGAGTACGTAGGCACCATCATGGAACTGAACCAGGAGAAAAGGGGTACGTTCCTGAACATGGATTACATCACCGCTTCGCGCGTAAGTCTCTATTATGAGCTTCCGTTAAGCGAAATTGTATATGATTATTTTGATCAGCTTAAATCCCGGACCAAAGGGTATGCGTCTCTGGACTATGAACTGATCGGATACAAGGAAGCGGATCTTGTGAAACTCGATATCATGCTGAACGCTGAAATTGTTGATGCACTCTCCTTCATTGTCCATAAAGACAAAGCATATTCTCGTGGACGCAAACTTGTTGAAAAGCTGCGCAGCCTGATTCCGCGGCAGATGTTTGAGATACCTGTTCAGGCCGTGATCGGTGCCAAGGTCATTGCCAGGGAGAATATCCGGGCTATGCGCAAAGATGTTCTGGCCAAATGCTACGGTGGTGACATTTCCCGGAAACGCAAACTGCTGGAAAAGCAAAAAGAAGGCAAGAAACGCATGAAACAAGTCGGCAGTGTGGAAATACCCCAGGACGCTTTCATGGCAGTGCTCAAGATGGACGATTAATTTTACTTTGCTCGGGTTAGACCCAAGGCAGCACCTCCTGCGCTGTGCTCCGCTTGGCGCTGGACATCCATTACGGTGACTTAGTCTGCAGCTTGGGAACGTAAATATTAAAAATCGCTGTATTAGGTGATTCGTATGACTTCTTTATATGTTCATGTTCCGTTTTGTGTAAAAAAATGTTCCTACTGCGCATTCTATTCGGTACCTTATACTGCTCCCATTATCGCAGACAGTAAAATATTCGGTAGCGTAGATGGGGCTGACCATATGTTATTATCAGACCCGGCCTCCGATTTGGTCTTCGTCTATTTGCGCGGACTGGAGCGGGAGCTTGAGTTGCGAGCTAAGGAAGCCTCCCAGGGGGTTTCTTCTCTTTTTATTGGGGGCGGAACGCCCACAGTTCTGAATGCCAGTCAGCTTGATCGGCTGCTGAATCTGATTTACCGGTATTATTTTAAGGCCCTGAGCCGGACAGACTCGACAGAACTATCTGATCCGATAAGGGATCCCCGTATCCATACTTCCAGAACCGGTCAGGTCCTAGAAAAAACAATTGAGTGTAATCCCGGCACACTTGACCGGGAGAAATTGATGCTCTGCCGGACGTACGGGATCAACCGGATATCGCTCGGCGCTCAGAGCTTTGATGACCGTCTGCTGAAAAGCATCGACAGAATCCATACCGTGGAGGATATTCACAGGAGCGTCACCCTTATCAGACAATCGGGGATAGATAACCTGAACCTTGACCTGATTTTTGGACTTCCGGGACAGAGAATGGGAGATTGGCAGGATACGCTTCGCCAGGCCATCGCATTGTCGCCTGAACACCTTTCACTCTATGCACTTACGCTTGAGGAAGATACCCCGCTGCATAAAGAATATGCATACAGTCAGGCAGGCAGTCCGGACTGCAAGGAAACCTTGGATGGCTTGAACAGCCGGAATCGCCTGGATCGTCTGCCGGATGACGACTTGCAGGCCGATATGTACGAATGGGCGGTTTCTTATCTTCAAAGCTGCGGCTATGGCCGCTATGAAGTTTCCAACTTTGCGAGGCCCGGTTTTGAATGCAAACATAACCGGTCTTATTGGCGAGGGCAGGATTATATAGGTCTTGGACCGGGGGCAGTCTCATGTCTGAACAACGTTAGAACCAGGAATCCAGAGGATATTGCCGGTTATACCCGGATATTGGAATCTGGACAAAGACCTTTGGACCCTTCGGCAACCGAAGTACTGACCAGAGAGCAGCAGATCTCTGAATTTATGATGCTGGGGCTGCGTACGGCAGATGGAATCGACACCGCAGAATTTTCTGCAAAATTTCAAACGGAAATTCAGGATATTTATGGACAAATTTTGCAAAACTATATTGATAGAGATATTTTCCGACTTGCCGAAGGCAGGTTGAAAATTAACCCTGCCTGCTTTTTCGTGCTCAATGCGGTTCTGGTGGATTTCATTTTGTAGCTAAATTTAACGATGATCTAAGCTGAATTGCAGCTACATTGTACACGATTCGATGATTATTCCTCTTGACATTATTTTACCATCATGCTAAATTATGTTCAGATGATTAGCACTCACCTTAGTAGAGTGCTAACAAATCAATCGGAGGTGGCACTTTGATGGAAATGGATGAAAGAAAACACAAGATTTTAAAAGCGATTGTGCAGGATTATATTGCCACCGCGGAGCCTGTCGGTTCCAGAACCGTTTCCAAAAAGTTTGAGCTGGGGGTGTCTCCGGCGACGATCCGCAATGAGATGGCAGATCTCGAAGAGTTGGGACTTATTGAACAGCCCCATACATCTGCAGGAAGGATTCCTTCCGACTCAGGCTATCGCTATTATGTCGATTATCTGATGGACCCTTTGAGCCTGAACCATGATGAAAAGAAAAATATCAACCAGGAGATCACCAGCAGACTCAGCGAAGTGCAGGAAGTCATCGAATACACCGGAAAGCTTATTTCCCAGGTGACGAACCTGACCAGTATTGTACTTGGACCAAAAAGCCGAAACGGTATTCTAAAGAATTTGTATTTTCTCCCCTACGAGCAGGGGAAGGCCATCATGGTGACCGTGAAAGAGAATGGTTCGGTAGAGAATAATATTGTCGATATCGGTTCGGATACAAGCCCGGAGGAACTTCAGATTCTGGCGAATATTTTCAACCAGAAAATGAGCGGAACCAGGGTACAGGATTTGAAAAAAGGCCTGATCAACGAAATATACAGCGAGCTTTCCAGAAAACGCCGCATTATTGATGGAATGATGGGTATTTTGGAAAGAATGTTTGATGATAAGGATGGAGAGTCCGAAGAACGGGTCTACCTTGGCGGGACATTAAATATGCTTGATCAGCCTGAATTCAGGGATATCAATAAAGTTCGAAGTCTCTTTTCCGTATTTGAGGAGAACAATAAGCTGAAGGAGCTTCTAAGTCATGACCAAAAGGGATTAAGTATCATGATCGGAGCGGAAAATGCTGATCAGGTATTTAAAAATTGCAGTATCATATCTGCAACCTACCAGATTAACGGGAAACAGATTGGTTCAGTGGGAGTTTTGGGTCCGACCAGAATGGATTACGGCAAAGCGATTGCGATTGTAGATTATATGACAAACAGCTTGACCGAATTGCTGACAGAGAGGCACCGGAGGACCCGGACTTAGATCAAGAAGGGAGGCAACTGCGTGAACAAAGAAAAAACAAATCAAGCGTCTGCAAACGCTCAGGAAGATAAAGAAAACCAGAACATTGGGCAGGAGAATGAAGAATGCCTGACTGAGGAGATTGATCCTGTCGATCATTTGCAGCGCCTGCGTGAGGAAATTGAAGAGCATAAGTTCAAAGCGGAAGACTATTATGCCCAGATGCAAAGACTGAAAGCTGAATTTGACAATTTCCGCAAAAGAACTCAGAAGGAAAAAGAAGACACTGCCCGATATGCTTCGGAAAGGGTCATTCAGTCCCTGCTGCCGGTCCTGGATAATTTTGAAAGAGCGATTGCTTCCAGTCGAAAAAACAAAGATTTTGAAGCATTATCCCAGGGTGTGGAAATGATCGAAAGAATGTTTGTGAAAGTTCTGGAAGATGAGGGGCTCAGAATCATTGAAACCGTCGGCCAGGAATTTGATCCGAATCTCCACGAAGCCCTGCTGAAAGAAGAATCCGACCAGCCGGAGAATATGATTCTGGAAGAACTTCAAAAGGGATATTATCTGAAGGATAAAGTGATCAGGCCTAGCCGGGTCAAAGTTTCAGGCTGATAGTATTAAGCTAAATCTCAGTCTGATCAAAGAGTATATGAGTTGAAAGAAACGAAAAATACGATATGAGAATTTGCAAGGAGGAAATCAAATGGGTAAAGTAATTGGTATTGACTTAGGAACCACCAACTCTTGTGTTGCAGTACTTGAAGGTGGTGAACCTGTTGTAATCCCTAATCCTGAAGGAGCACGTATTACACCTTCAGTCGTCGGCTTCTCCAAGAACGGCGAGAAACTGGTAGGTCAGGTGGCTAAACGCCAGGCTGTTTCCAATCCGGACAACACGGTTAGTTCAATTAAGCGTCATATGGGCACTAACTATAAAGTGACTTTGATGGATAAATCCTATACACCGCAGGAAGTATCTGCAATGATCCTGCAGAAGCTCAAAGCTGATGCGGAAGCTTATCTGGGGTCTTCAGTCACTCAGGCTGTCATCACCGTTCCGGCGTATTTTACCGACGCCCAGCGTCAGGCTACCAAAGATGCCGGCACGATCGCCGGTCTTGAAGTTCTGCGTATTATCAACGAACCTACTGCAGCAGCACTGGCTTATGGACTTGACAAAGAACATGACCAGACCGTACTCGTTTACGACCTTGGCGGCGGAACATTTGACGTCTCGATCCTCGAACTGAGTCAGGGAATGGTCGAAGTTAAAGCGACAAATGGGAACAACCTTCTCGGCGGTGACGACTTTGACCAGCGTTTAATGGATTACATTGTTGCCGAATTTAAAAAGAGCAACGGTGTTGATCTTGCCAAAGACCGGATGGCCCTGCAGCGTCTGAAGGAAGCTGCTGAAAAAGCCAAAATTGAGCTTTCCGGCGTTGCCCAGACTAATATTAACCTGCCGTTTATCACAATGTCTGCTGAAGGGCCGCTTCATCTGGATATGAATATCACCCGCGCCAAATTTGAAGAGCTTGTAGCAGATTTGATCGAAAAAACAATGGGACCTACCCGTCAAGCGATGGAAGATGCCAAACTTTCCTTCAACGAAATCGATCAGGTGATTCTTGTCGGGGGATCTAGCAGAATCCCTGCAGTCCAGGAAGCCATTAAGAGAATTAGTGGCAAGGAACCACATAAAGGTGTTAACCCGGATGAAGTCGTTGCGCTCGGCGCGGCTATCCAGGGCGGGGTTCTGGCCGGTGAAATGAAAGATATTGTTCTGGTTGACGTTGCCCCGCTTTCCCTCGGGATTGAGACCCTGGGCGGTGTATTCACCAGGATCATTGACCGGAACACGACCATTCCGACCACCAAATCTCAAGTCTTCTCGACTGCAGCCGACAGCCAGACTTCGGTAGATATCCATGTGCTTCAGGGTGAGCGCGAGATGGCTGCTTACAATAAGACACTCGGCCGCTTCCAGCTTACCGGAATTCCGCCTGCCCCAAGAGGTGTGCCGCAGATCGAAGTCAAATTTGATATTGACGTAAACGGTATTGTACACGTTTCGGCGAAAGATATGGCAACCGGTAACGAACAGAAAGTAACCATCACGGCTTCAACCGGCTTAAGCAAAGACGAAATTGAAAAGATGCGTCAGGATGCCGAGGCCAATGCTGAGAAAGACAAACAGGCCAGAGAACTGATTGATGCCAGAAATCAAGCAGATTCACTGGCATACCAGGCTGAAAAGACCCTGAAGGACTTTGAAGGCAAAGGCGACGACACCGAGCGGGATGCGGTCAAGAAGGCTGCTGAAGAACTCAGAGCCACGGCCGGCAGCGATAATGTCCAGGAAATTAATGCAAAATCGGAAGCGCTGACCAAAATCCTCTATCCGTTTGTGGAAAAAATGTATCAACAGCAGGGAGCACCCGGTGCAGGTTCGCAGGGACCTGACGCAGGACCAAATCCAGGACAGCAGGATACCGGAGCCGGCAAGGAAGATGACAATGTTGTCGATGCTGAATATACCGAAGTGGACAAGGATAAATAAACAGAATCAGTATTAATCAGATCATTTGTTTAATCGATTAATCATGAAGAGTCTGCAGATAATAACGATGTTGAAACACAAAAAGTACCGGTATTTAGCCTCAAAGCTAAATACCGGTACAACGCGCCTTAAATCTTAACATATTAATGATAATGGTAGTATAATGATACATTAGAAAGAGTCTATAGGTAATCAAAAGGGTCTAAGGGTGCAGTAGTATCTTTGGACCTGCTTCGGCATTCGGAGGAATGCAGGTCTTATTTATGTCTTATGCGGTCTTGTATTGATATTTAGGGAGGAGTTTCGGCTTAAATTATGAAACGCGACTACTATGAAGTTCTGGGTGTCAGCAAATCTTCCAGCGTGGATGAAATTAAAAAAGCTTACAGGAAGATAGCAAAGGAAAACCATCCCGATGTCAAACCGGGAGATAAGCAAGCGGAAGAACGCTTTAAGGAAGCTACCGAGGCTTATGCGGTATTGAGCGATCCGGATAAGAAAGCAAAATATGACCAATATGGCCACTCCGGGGTGGACTTTAACGGACAGGGCTTTGGAGGATTTGGCGATTTCTCTGATTTTGCTGATTTCGGCCTTGGAGATGTTTTTGAAATGTTTTTCGGCGGTGGTATGGGCGGAGGTTCCAGAAGAAAAGGCCCGGTGAAAGGCGCCGATTTGAGATATGATCTGTCCATCACGCTGCATGAAGCTGCCTTTGGCATGAAGAAGCAGATCGAAGTTCCGGTCTCAGTATACTGTACCGAGTGCGGAGGAAGCGGCGCGGCTCCCGGCACGAATCCGACCACATGTTCACAATGCGGCGGTACTGGGCAAATCAGGGCAACTCAGCGTACACCGTTTGGGCAGATCGCTACGACCAAGACTTGTGTTGCTTGTGGCGGAAAAGGGACAATGATCAGCTCTCCGTGCAGCAAATGCAACGGCAAGGGTAAAGTGAAAGAAGTTAAAAAGATCGAAGTCAATATCCCGGCAGGCACTGAGGATGGATTAAGTCTGCGTTACAGCGGTTATGGCGAGGCTGGAGAAAGAGGAGGACCGTCCGGAGACCTATATGTTGTTCTGCTCGTTAAGAAGGATGAATTCTTCCAGAGAAACGGCAATGATATCTACGTTGAAATTCCGATCACTTTTGTTCAGGCCGCCCTGGGTGATGAAATCGACGTGCCTACCCTTCACGGAGATGTCAAAATAAAGATACCCGAAGGAACCCAGACATCGAAAGTCTTCAGAGTCAAAGGAATGGGTGTTCCTTACCGGAGGGGCAGCGGGTGCGGTGACCAGCATGTCAGGGTGATTGTAGCAACGCCTACCAAACTCACGGAACGTCAGAAAGAGCTGCTCAGCGAATTTGGAAAAATAACGACCGAAGGTCAGCAGCTTGGAAAAAAATCGCTTTGGGACAAGGTGAAGGATAATGTCCGGGATGCTATCGGTTAATTGCAGTTTAACGGTGAATAAGATCTGAGAAAAGGGAGTTTGCAATGAATTGGACTGAGATAGCGGTAACAGTATCATCTGAGGGAGAGGAGGCTGTTACCGATCTTTTTTATCGGATAGGCAGCAAGGGTGTGGTTGTCGAATCGCCTGAGCTGATTAAAGGGTATGTTGAATCCGGGATCTGGGATTATCACATCTATGCGGATTTAGAAGTAACAGGAAAGTGTGTGGTCAAGGGTTATTTCCCGGAGGATGAAAGCTTAAGTCCCAGGATCGCCTCCTTACGGGAAGAACTTCTGCTTTTCAAGGAATTATTTCCGGACTGGATGGTGGAGACGAATTCCGTGATGGTGAAGGAAGAAGACTGGGAGAATGAATGGAAGCAATACTTTAAACCAGTCCGAATCGGCAAACGCTTCCTGATCAAACCGACCTGGGAACAGGCGGACACGCAGGATCAGGTGGTCATCATTGAGATTGATCCCGGGATGGCTTTTGGGACGGGTACCCATCCGACAACCGCTCTCTGCCTGGAGGCGCTGGAAGACTATATTCAGGAAGGTTCGGACGTCTTTGATATTGGCACCGGCTCCGGGATCCTGGCTGTGGCGGCCGCCAAGCTCGGGGCAAACGTCCAGGCCGGAGACATTGACTCCCTGGCTGTGCGGATTGCGCGGCAAAATGCAGCGCTGAATCACATGGAAGATAAAATTAAGGTTAAAACGGGAAACCTCGGTGAGGTCTTTACGGGGAAAGCTGATGTCGTCATCGCTAATATCATCGCGGATATAATCATTGAACTCCTGCCTTCCCTGCCTCAGCTGATGAAACCGGAGGGTATCCTTCTTGCTTCCGGCATCATTGATACCCGGGAAAACAATGTTCTGGAAAAAATGAATGCGGCAGGCCTCCACTGTATTGGAAGGCTTGAAGATGCAGGCTGGGTACTGCTGAAAGCTACGTTTACTTGAGTGTATCGAGAGAGGGAATCCTATGCACCGTTTTAAAATCTCGTCCCGCGAAAAGGACACTTTTAACATAACCGGAGAAGAACTTCATCACCTGACTCATGTGGTGCGGCTTGAATGCGGCGCTAAAGTCATGGGCTTTGATAATTCCGGCGGTCAGTGGGTCGGGGTCATTGAAGAACTAGCCAGGGACTCAGCCTGCTGCAGAATTGTTGAAGAGGAATTCCCTGACGTGGAAGCAAAGGCAAGGGTATACCTTGTCATGGGACTGGCCAAGGGAGAAAAGATGGAGTGGGTCATCCAAAAAGGGACTGAGCTCGGAATGGCCGGACTTATCCCTTTAAGGACGAAACGGTCTGTCCTGCAACTGGAAGGAGCTAAAGCACGGGACAGGGTGGTCCGTTGGCAAAGAATCGCGGCTGAGGCTGTGAAACAATCTCACCGGGTTATCGAACCGGAAATTATGGAAGTAGCCGATTGGACGCAACTGAAGGGACTGCTGCCGGCAGAGACGCAGTGGCTGATTCCTTATGAAGATGAAAAGACGCACTCCTTAAAGGAAGTGCTTCAGGGATATGAACCCAGATACCCGATTGCCGTGCTTATCGGGGCCGAAGGGGGCTTTGCGCCGGAAGAGGTGGCCTGGGCCGAGGAAAAACTCCAGGCCAGGAGTGTCTCTTTGGGACCACGTATTCTGCGGACAGAGACGGCAGCTCTGGCAGCCCTTGTAATGGCTCTCGCTTACTTCGGCGATCTTGGATAGATGCTTTGATCATATGGTCATTTATGTTAGTTCATAAGCCAGAAGAATTTTTATATTTTCTATTTGGGCAGTTATTTGATGGATGTTGTATTTGTTAAGAGGAAAAGAAGCCAAGCGTATGAATAAAGAAGATAAGCAGATGATAACCGAAAACATGAAAAACGCAGAAGGCTTGAAGGTAAGTTTTCTGACGCTTGGCTGCAAGGTCAACCAGACTGAAAGCGAAGCACTTTCTCAGCTGCTGGCCGGTGAAGGTTATAAGACCGTCCAGGAGGCTGATTCTGCCGACGTGATCATTATTAATACCTGCACCGTAACCGGTACAGGGAGCATGAAATCCCGCAAGCTCATCCGTAAGATGGTCAAGGATCATCCGGGGGCGATCATCGCTGTCATGGGCTGCTATGCCCAGCTAAGTCCTGATGAGGTTGCAGGGATCGATGGAGTTGGTCTGATCATGGGAACTCAGGACCGGAGTTCCCTGCTTCAGTTTTTACGCGATATTCAGGACGAACGTACTGCTGGTGCTTCAGCAAAGAAGCCGGCCGAATCTTTAAAACCTCTCCGAAAGGTCAAAAGTTTTGAGGAAAGCGTGAAATATGAAGAGCTTCCGCTGATCAAAAGTGAGAGCCGGACACGGGCCATGCTGAAGATTCAGGATGGCTGCAGCCAGTTTTGTACATACTGCATCGTACCCTATACCAGGGGGCCGTCACGTAGCCGTGATCCTGAAAATGTCTACCGGGAGGCCAGGGAACTTCTGAAGGCAGGATACAAGGAAATTGTACTGACCGGTATTCATATCGGCGCCTTTGGCAGGGACTTTGCCGATAAGAATATGAATCTGGGACTTCTGGTCAGTGAGCTGGTGAAACTTCCGGGGATGAAGAGACTCCGGCTTGGCTCGATTGAACCGATGGAGTTTTCGCTGGAATTACTGGAGGTTATTGCTGCCAATGCAGCAGTATGCCCCCATTTCCATATTCCGCTTCAGAGCGGTTCCAACAAGATCCTGGGAAAAATGAACAGACCTTATACGATAGAGGATTATGCTGCTTTGCTGAAGCAGATAAGGGCCAGAGTTCCAGACGCGGCAATCGCCACCGATATTATGGTCGGCTTTCCCGGAGAAACAGATCAGGATTATCAGGACGGCCTGCGTTTTATTGAGAGCTGCGAATTTTCCGGTATTCATGTTTTCCCTTATTCCCGGAGGCCCGGTACGCCCGCGGCGGATATGCCGGAGCAGATACCCAACCGTATCAAAACAGCCAGGGTCAGGGAACTGATTCAGATCGGTCAAAAGAGCCGAAGAAAATACGAGAGAAAATTTATTGGAAAACAGCTTGAAGTACTTTTGGAGAATGTGGATCAAGACGGAAGAGCCCGCGGACATACCCGAAATTATCTGGAACTTCGAATTCCGTCCATCCTGGCTGAGAGCAATCTCATCACTTATACTGTCCGTGAGGAGGATCTGGTTTCTGTCCCGGGAAACGCTGCTAGCAGAGAAATCAATGAAGCTGAATAAAGCACAATTTGTCAAATGGTGTTTAATCTTCTAATATTTTATAATATAATAATTAACAAATAATCCTCTAAATACAAGGAGCCACAATGAAGAAGATCGGGAATTGGAAGAAGCCCCTTATTATTGTTTTAATTGTAGTCATTGCGCTGGGTGTATTATTATTAAAAGCACCATTGTACGCACAAGTCCGAAGCTATGCGGTGATGTGGGCTTACACCAAATATGAAAATTCCAAGAGCCTGATGGATAAACAGCAAGTCTCTGTTCAGATCCCGGGCGGTTCCAGTACGGAAGAAAAAGACTGGTACCCGTTTGTCATGGTATTTAACGATAATAAAGGTTTTTCGCAGTACACCGGAAGAGACCTTTCCCTGTCGATACTCTATAATTTTGGCGCGTTCAGCTGGAATTACGGTTCGTCCACGCTTTACAAGGATGACTCGCCTTATTATGCGAGCTTTTATGGCGGATATCTGATCAAGGACAACTCCGGGCAAAGCAAGTATGGTTTTTCGGTGGATGGGAAGCTGAATAACAACGAAATAATGGCTGTAGCGAAATATGATTATCAGAAGCTGATCCTGGACGGCCTGGGATGCCCTGCCAAGCAGCAGAAAATGAACGTTCTTTCTTCCGAGGTTAAGAGCGGGGTTACGTATGCAGGTTATGAAGGCTGGGAACAAATCGATGCAATCATCTTGGTAAACAGTCCGGCCCACAAATATGAGGGCAGCCGGCGGGCTTACATTCAGTACGGTAATCCGCTCAAAAAAACCAGTCTGGAGGATTTCCCACTGATTGAATCCCGTGCAAGAATTTATGCGAGATATTTTAAGGAGTTTGACAGTACAGTCTTTTTGTATATTTTGACTCCTTTTGCAGATACGCTGGAGCAATGCGACCAACAAATTCTCAGTAAGACAGTGATTGCAAAAAGCGAATAACCCGGAAGCAAAGGACATTAATCTAACCAGTAGGAACATGTAGGTTTAGAGTTGATAGGGTATTAAGGATACAAAATTGGAGGTTCGGTTCGTGGACAATTGTATTTTTTGCAAAATCGTGAACAAGGAAATTCCTTCAGCAATCGTCTTTGAAAACGAAGATATCCTGTGCTTTAAGGATATTAACCCCGTGGCGCCTGTTCACATTCTGGTTATTCCGAAAAAGCACTTAACCAGTCTGAATGATCTGACAGAAGATGACATGGCTGTGACCGGCAGGATTTTTGTCCTGATCAAGCAGCTTGCAGCAGAATCCGGGGTCGCGGAATCGGGCTACAGGGTTGTTGTGAACTGCGGACCTGACGGAGGTCAGGAAGTCGGACATCTGCACTATCATCTGATCGGCGGCAAGCCGCTGGGCAAGAAAATCGGCTAAACATCTTTTGGAAAAACCGTCAGATTAGGACTGAGTTGTGTTTTGATATGCCAAAAAAGCAGGCTCCTTCCAGCTTGACGTGTCCATATTCATCCTTTATAATCTCATCTTTGACACTTTAAAGAGCAAAAAAGCCTGGAACCCCTTGCAAACAAGGGAAATCCGGGCTTTTACATTTTTAAAAAAGTGAGTAATGTTTTTATGACTTTGTACTTTTGAGAAT